>JAIQFZ010000242.1 GCA_020073015.1 Terriglobia bacterium
GGAGCTGTCAGCCTGGTACTAGCCGCCGTTCCTGTTGTTCGGATCGGCAAGGCCGAGGTTTGTCGCTTTTCTTGGCGCGCGCGGGCCGGATCGCGCGCGCCCTTTGATTCTGCCACGAAGCGTTCTGCACGACAGATTGCTTGAACAGGGTCGGTGTGGTCCCGGACCGCCGAGACTCTAAGAAATTGCCGAGGCTTTCGCCAGCTCCCGCAGAACCTCGAACACGTCCTCGTTCTCCGGCACCTCGCCCAGTTCGTACACCTTGGAAAATCGGATGATTCCTTCTTTGTCGATGACGAAAACCGCGCGCTCGCTGATGCCCGGGATGGGATTCCCGTCGCGCAAAACCCCGAAGCTGCGGGCCACTTCTCCGTGGGGATAGAAATCGCTCCCCAGCGGATAATTCAGCATCCCCACTTCAAATTTCTGCCATGCCACGTGGCTGAAAACCGAATCTATGCTCATGCCCACGACCTGGGCATCGAAGCCGGCGAACTTGTCGCGATCTGCCTGGTACGCCGACGTTTGCGCCGCTCAAGCCGGCGTCCAGTTCAGCGGGTGGAAGGCCAGCACCACGTGCTTGCTCCCCCGGAACTGGCTCAGCTTGAGCCGATGTTTTTCTTCCCCGGTGCATGCCGGAACATCGAAGTCCGGCGCGCGCCTTCCCGCCTCAAGAGCTGCCATGAGCTCTCCTCTCTGGAACCAATCTGGACCGAACCGCAAACCATGGATTTTACTTCGTGCTCCAGGGGCGGGCAAGTGAGGGCCCACGGAAGCACCGCCGCCATCGCCGTCCGGATGCCGGTTGACAGCCCCGCCCGAATCGGGAAGCATGTGTGACGCTCATCACCGCTTCCCTGCCCACGCCGCTGTAGCATCAGGCCGTGAGTGGAGGCTGGCCATGAATATCCGCGAAGTCATGACGCGGGATCCCTGCTGCTGCTTGCCATCCGATTCCGCGCATCGCGCCGGCACTCTGATGCGCCGCTTCGATGTCGGCGTCCTGCCCGTCGTGGATGACGAACAACACCGGCGGCTGCTCGGCATTGTCACCGATCGTGACCTGTGCCTGTTCGTGGTCGCGGCCAACTGCGTATCCGCCGAGGTCACCGTCGAAGAATGCATGATGCGGAATCCGGTGTGCTGCGCCCCCGACGACGATGCCCGCCACGCGCTCGAGCTCATGCGCGCCCATCATGTCCACCGTCTGCCGGTGGTCAACTCCCACGGTTTCCTGGTCGGATTGGTGTCGCTCACCGATCTGGTGCGGCACCACGCCGTCAGCGAGGCCGACCTGGAGATGGCGATGGAAGTCCTGTCGCAGCCGGCGCCGGTGGTCCCAAGCCAGGACTGACGTTTCGTTCGCCGCATGAAATCTGTTGACTCCGCAGGTTCCTTCGCGATTCGGCGGCCATCGTTGTGCTGCGCGCTTGCGCAATCCGCCGGCGAGTGGTATAAATGAATTCATTACGAGATGGCGTTACTCGACGCCGGTCGTCAGGAATCTGAATCCTGACCGCGTCCCCGGCATCCAATTGGTAGAGCCCGCACGAGGGCGCTGCAAGGTTTAGCCACCTCAAATCGGCCCCGTTCAGGGGCTTCCATTCGGGAACAAGGATTCTCGAAGGGTCGTAAGACCTCCACTTGATCTTTTGAATTTCTTCCATTCTCTCGGGCGTTGTGCGCGCCAAAATCGGGCTGCGCCGCCGCGAGAGTGCATGCCACGCGCGTAAGCAGCGCTCCTCGCCGTGATTGCTGCTGAAGAATTCAGCAGCCCTCGGTTGACAGCGCTCCGTGATCGCGGTATGTTTGAAAGGTTTCGAGGACAGACGGAAGCGGACTAGTGCCGCCGCCGTCAGTCAATCCGAACCGAACCGCCCAGTGCGGCTCCGGAACGGTCTTTGACAACAGGTTGAACGTGCCAGTCGCGAGTGATGGTGCTCGGGTTTAATGTCGAGCGACATACTCACAAGATAGGTAATCCCGTCTTCGGATGGGGTTGCCGATTATCAGGTTTCAAACGAGAGTTTGATCCTGGCTCAGAATCAACGCTGGCGGCGTGCCTAACACATGCAAGTCGAACGAGAAAGCGGGAGCAATCCCGTGAGTAAAGTGGCGACCGGGTGAGTAACACGTGACTAACCTACCCTCAAGTGGGGAATAACCTCGGGAAACCGGAGCTAATTCCGCATAACATCGCGGGCTGCAATGCCTGCGATCAAAGGAGCAATTCGCTGGAGGAGGGGGTCGCGGCTGATTAGCTAGTTGGCAGGGTAACGGCCTACCAAGGCGATGATCAGTAGCCGGCCTGAGAGGGCGCACGGCCACACTGGAACTGAAACACGGTCCAGACTCCTACGGGAGGCAGCAGTGGGGAATTTTGCGCAATGGGGGAAACCCTGACGCAGCAACGCCGCGTGGAGGATGAAGTCCGGTGTCGCAAGTCCGTGGTGAAATCTCCAGGCTCAACTTGGAGTCTGCCACGGAAACTGCGGTGCTGGAGTACTGGAGAGGTGAGTGGAATTCCCGGTGTAGCGGTGAAATGCGTAGATATCGGGAGGAACACCTGTGGCGAAAGCGGCTCACTGGACAGTAACTGACGCTGATGCGCGAAAGCTAGGGGAGCAAACAGGATTAGATACCCTGGTAGTCCTAGCCCTAAACGATGGATGCTTGGTGTAGCGGGTACCCAATCCCACTGTGCCGGAGCTAACGCGTTAAGCATCCCGCCTGGGGAGTACGGTCGCAAGGCTGAAACTCAAAGGAATTGACGGGGGCCCGCACAAGCGGTGGAGCATGTGGTTCAATTCGACGCAACGCGAAGAACCTTACCTGGGCTCGAAGCG
>JAIQFZ010000119.1 GCA_020073015.1 Terriglobia bacterium
CCGCACTCACCCAGCGCGATGCCCAAGCCGCGGACATGCTCGACGCTTTCGATTTCGCACAGCAGCCGCTGCCGCCGCTCGTCCTCAGCCCTCGCGTATGCCCCTAAGTTCTTCAGCGTGGTGACAGCGGAACGCTGTGAAATCGACGACGGAAGAACCAAGTGCTGGCCGAGATTGCCCTAGCCACCTGCAGCTGCTGAAAAATTAGACTTCGCGCCTGATTTTGGGTGGCGCAGCGCTTCAGCGCTGCGATAACCGGCTTGTTTTCAGGACCGGCTTTAGCCGGTGCGGTCAGACTGCTACGCAGAAAACACTTTCTCAGCAAGTTCGTGGCATAAATCCACACTGTCATCCTGAGCGAAGCGAAGGACCTATGGATTTGAATGCGCGATGCATAGGTCTTTCGCTTCGCTCAAGATGACAACCCAAACTTATCTCGCGAATCTCCGGGACACGACACTCGACTCCGTTGACCATGACGGTAGGGGTTACCGCGTCCATGGATCAATCGGGGTCCTCGTCGTCGCCATGGGCTGGCTTGGCAGGTGGCTGACCGGGCCGGGGCGGCGGGGTTGGATTCTTGATTTCTCCGAAGTAGGCCTGGTTGAGATTGGGACTCGCCTGGAAGGCCTGCATGGCGTCGCGATAACGCTGCGTAGAAAGGGTGTTGCGGATTTCCGGTTTGACTGCGTCGAGCGACAGCGTCTGTTTGCTGACCAATTTGTAAATGTAGTGTCCGCTGGGATCGTCGATCACGGCGGATACCTCACCTGGCTTCAGATCGAGCACTGACTTGTGCGTAGGGGGCAGCGTCGTTTGCCGCACCTTATCCATTTTGGCGGGCGGGGCGCTGCTCTTCAAGCCGGCACTGACGAAAGCTTCCCGCTGCAGTTTCTCGAAGTCTTCTCCCTTGACCGCGCGGACACGCAGGTCTGCGGCGACCTTGGTCATGGCTGCCTGCGCCGCTTTTTCCCGGGCTGCGGGGTCGATGGGCTTTTCCGGCGCGGCCGGTTTCGCTGCCGCAGCTCCAGCCTTGGCAGCAGCGACCGCGGGCTTGGGCGGGGGGATCTGCTTGCTCTTGGGGACAAAGATGCGCAGCAACGTCGCCTCGTCGAAGGCTCCGGCGTTGTCCTTGTAATACTTTTCGATGTCGGCGTCGGGCACTTTCTGCGATTCCTCCTGCAGGTCCCGGGTGAGCTGCTGGGAGAGAATCTGCATGCGCGCGAAGCGCAGGGTTTCATCGTATTGCGGGCGCTTGTCGAGGGCGCGTTTTTCCGCTTCCGCCGACATGACGAGCATGCGCGCATACGCCGTCGCCAGTTGGCGGCGCACGGGCGGCGTCATGTTCGGCTGCAGCGAGTTGGCCAGTTTCTCAAACTGTTCTTTGGTGATCACGGTCTTGCAGGCGTCGCCTGTTTTGGAGGCATCGGCGCAGACCCCTTGGACGGTAATCACGGGATCGGTGGGCGCCACTTGCGGCTCCGCTGGTTTCTCGGTTGCGGGTGCCGCAGGTTGGGAGGGGGCCGGTGGAACTGACGCCGCCTGTCCATAGGCCAGCGCTCCGAGCAAGAGAAACACGAACCACTTGTAACTCATCAGAACAGTTCTCCGTGGGATTTGCTGCGAAACGACATGGTAGCATGGCCGGCCCGACGGCACTGAACGCAACTTCACCAGGGTGAGGCAGGTGCATCGTCGGATCCACTGCGCGGAAAATCTTTGAAAATCAGGTAAAGTAGAGAATTTTCCAAACCGATCAGAACACACTGTGTGATCTTCAAAACCGGCGGGCGGCAAGGATCCTGTCGCCGGCACGCTCGACTCGCACACGCTGCAGCCATGTTGCTGTGCCCGTGTGACTTGGGTCACAGACCTGCCATTTGCCATCATGCTAAAGATTTAGTGGGTATTGTGACAATACTTACGAGTCCGTGGTACTTCCCCTGCTTCGAATGTGTTTGGCAGCGCGTGTGAGTCCAGATCACAGCCGCTGGATTCTTCTTTGCTCATCTCTCCGCCCGAAGTGAGCTGGTTCGCACGCCGCAGAACGGCGGCCGTATGGCGCCAGCACGCGCAATCCCGGGCAACCAGGTCGGCCATTACGAGATTCTGTCCGAAGTGGGTGCGGGCGGCATGGGCGTGGTGTACAAGGCTTTTGATCACCAACTGCAGCGCACCGTTGCCCTGAAGTTTCTTCCGCCGGATCCGATCTGCAATTCTGCCGATCGCAATCGCTTGCTCCACGAAGCCCGTGCCGCCTCAACTCTGGACCACAAAAACATCGCCTCCATTCACGCCGTGGAAGAGACCGGGGACGGGCAGTTGTTTATCGTAATGGCGTACTGCGATGGGGTGAGCCTTGCGACCCGCATGCGTGCGGCACCTTTTTCGAAGACTGAGACCGTCGACATCGTGCGGCAGGTCGCGGAAGGCCTCGCACATGCGCACCTGCACAATATCGTGCATCGCGACGTCAAGCCATCGAACGTGATTCTTACCCTCGAAGGCGAGGCCAAGATTGTTGACTTCGGTCTTGCCCGGTGCGTGAGCGCGGGTGCTTCTACACAGACCTTGAGCGTGGCCGGCACGTTGTCGTACATGTCGCCGGAGCAGTTGTCGGGCAAGGCCGTCGATGCGCGCACGGATGTTTGGTCCCTGGGCGTGATTGCGTACGAGTTGCTCACCAACCGCTTGCCGTTTCAGGGCGACAACCCAGCCTCGACCATCACCGCGATCCTGCAATCGTCTCCTGCGGAGATGGAAGGTGTTTCCCCGGAGCTTCAGTTGATCGTGTTCCGGGCGCTCGCCAAAAGTGCGGCGGACCGGTATCAGTCGTGCGCTGAACTTCTGCGTGACTTGAAGACGGTCGATACGCTGGATGGTGAACCCACTCGGAGCGCTGGCAAAGAGACGTTCAAGGTTCGTGTTCCCCTAACGATTCCGCCCCTTGCGCCCAGAGCTCCGGCGCTGATCCGCAAACGGCGTTGGATGCTGGGGATGGTGGTGCTGCTGCTGGCGCTGATCCCGTGCGTGTGGATCGGGAAACGAATCGTCGATGCGGTGAAGGATCGTCAGGCGGCGTACGAAACTTACTTGCAGGGTCGTGAATCTCTGCTGCGCTACGACAAGCCCGGAAACCTGGATGCGGCAATCCGATTGTTTGAAACCACCACCAAGGCGGATCCGAAGTTTGCCCTGGCATTTGCCGCGCTGGGCGAGGCGTATTGGGACAAGTACAGACGGGACGGTGATCCGCGGTGGGTCGAGTTGGCGTCCGCATCGTGCCGGCGAGCGGCCGAGTTGAACGATCGGCTCCCGGCTGTGTTCGTGACGCTGGGCAGGATTCACGATGGTACCGGCCAGCACAATCTGGCGTTGCAGGAATTCGAGCGCGCCCTGGAACTCGATCACCGGGATGCGGACGCGCTGCTCGGCCTGGGAGACGCATACTCCAGCACGGGCCGTGCGCAGGAAGCCGAAGACACTTACAAGAGGGCCGCCGCCATGCGTCCTGAGTACTGGGACGGGTACTACCGGCTTGGGGCTTTCTACTATCAGCAAGGCCGCTTCGCCGATGCCGCCAGCCAGTTTCGTCGCGTCGTTGAACTGCTTCCGGATCACGCCCTGGCCCACACCAGTCTCGGCACGGCATTGTTGAACCTTGGCCAGGAACCTGATGCCGAGGCTGAGTTCAAGAAGTCCCTGGCGTTGGCTCCGGACTATCCGGCCTTGGCCAATTTGGGCGTCATGTACTACCGGCAGAAACGGTTTGCCGAGTCCGCAACCATGACCGAGAAAGCGCTCAGTTTGAATGACAAGGACTATCGGTTGTGGAACAACCTGGCAATTGCCTACGAATGGCTGGGCCAGCCGGAGCGAGCGAAGAACGCCTTCAGCCGGGAACTGGCACGGCTGGAACAAATCGTCGCTCTGAAATCGGAAAATGCGGAAGTTCGAGCCAATCTCGGCGTGATGTATGCACAACAGCACCAGCGCAACCGGGCGCTGCCGCATCTGGAGGCTGCATTGGCACTTTCTCCGGATGATCCGGAGATTCTGAGCAAACTCGGGGAGGCGTACGAGAAACTCGGCGAACGATCGAAAGGACTGGAGTATTTCCAAAAGGCTTTGCGCAAGGGACTCACCCTTGTGGAGATGGAACTGAACCCGGACTTGCGTCCACTACTGTCTGACCCCAACGCTCGTCGCGTGCTGCAGGGAGCGTTGCCGGCGAAAGCCAACCCACAATTGTCTGCGAACCATTAGCTGGCCCGCACCCAGCTTGCAGACGAAACCATAGATCAAGGAGAGCAGAGATGGATACAACCATGCTCGTGAAAGAAATATTCATCAATCAAGACGTGACGCTCGTATACATGCCGGACCTGAAAATGTGCGATCTTCACGTGAAAGGCGATCAAACCTATGTCGTTCACTTCCTGAAACCGGATGTTTTCGGCCAGGAGTTCGCTACGCTTCGCAAAGGTAACAACCTTTTCACCGTGGCCAACGACGGACAGACCGAAAGCTACTTTTTCGACGAGGATCAACTGCGGGACATTGTCGCCGAGGTCGAAGATCAACCAACGCAGAAGCGAATGATGTCGGCTGTCAAGGTGCAAGGTGCCAAGCCATTTACAAGGACAGGGCCGATCCTCATCCCTCCGAGCTAGCGACATAACAACCCTTAAAGCAGCTGACCTGAAGGTTTTTGACCGCGATGGGCCGCCAGCGCCGGCGGCCCTCATTGTTTGAAGTGGCCAGCAAGCGCCGGCAATCCTTTCTGATAAACGTGTTGCGGTTGGCCGGCGGGCTTGGCTCGTCGTATCCTCGTTGCGTGCAGGTTTCCCCTCAGTCACAGCGGACTCCAACCCTCGGGCTGCTTTTCGGGTTGATTCTGACCCTGGGCGCGGTCGTGGCCTATTCTTCCTACATTACGATGCAGATCAAGGGGCTCCGGCAGTTGCAGAGTGAACTCGCCGATCGCAGCCGGAGGGATTCGCTCCAATTGCTGCGGGTGCAGAACGACTTGAACTCCCTCGCCCTGGCGATGCGTGACATGCTGGATTCCGATGAGCCCTATCCGCTGACGGCGTGGTCGGCGCAATTCCAGAGGATCCGCACGGATCTGGATGATGCGTTGCGCCGGGAAGAGCAGGTGGCGCTGGTGGAGCGTTCTCCGGAGCAGCGGGAATATTTGCGGCGCGAACTGGCGCAATTCTGGGATGCAGCTGACCGGACGTTCGCGCTGGCGCAAAGTGGCAAACAAGCGGATGCGCGTGCCGATATACGAATTTCCCTGCAGGCGAGGCAAGCGGCGTTGAGTACGGCCGTGGCCCGGTTGCTGATCCAGAACAACGAGAACGAGGAAACCATTGCTGCTCGGAGAGCACAAATCTATGACCGCGTGCAGCGGCAGGTCTATGTCTTTCTAGCGGGAACGCTCACGGCTATCCTGCTTACCAGTCTGTACCTGATTCGCGCGAACCGCCGGTTATTCGCGCAGCTTGCCAGTCTTTCGGCACAGCGGAGCGACCTGGCGCAAAAGCTGATTGCGACCCAGGAGTCCACGTTGCGATACATTTCGCGCGAACTGCACGACGAGTTTGGACAAGTGCTGACCGCAGTTGGCTCCATGCTGGGACGCGCCGAGAAGCAGACCCCGGAGAATTCGCCGTTGCGCGCGGATCTGCATGAGGTGCGGGAGATCGCCCAAAACACGCTCAACACGGTGCGAACCTTGTCGCAGGCGTTGCATCCGGTGATGCTCGACGAAGCGGGTTTGGAGAACACGCTCGACTGGTACCTACCGACGGTGGAGAGACAGACGGGCGTGGATATTGCGTACGAGAAATCGGGACCGGCGTTTCCGGTGCGAGGCACGCCGGCGATCCATATTTATAGAATCGTGCAGGAAGCGATTAATAATGTCACTCGTCACTCGGCGGCGCGGCAGGCGTGGGTTCGATTGCAGTTTCTTCCGGATAGTTTAGAAGTTGAAGTGGAGGACCACGGCACCGGCTTTACGGCGACCAACGGCCGCCCGGGAATCGGGCTGGTTGCGATGCGGGAGCGCGCCGAGTTGCTGAAGGGTAGCATCCAATTTCTGCAGCCGGCAGGAGGTGGTACGCTGGTCCGGTTGAGGGTTCCCAAAGAGGCGATGGAGTCGAATGCCTGAGAAAATTTCAGTGCTCCTGGTGGACGATCACAACCTGGTTCGGCAAGGTTTCCGCCGCATTTTGGAGGATGAGCCCGACATGGTGGTCGTCGGGGAAGCGGGCGATGGCGAAGCTGCCGTGAAACTTGCCCAGAAGCTGAAGCCGCGGGTCGTCATCATGGATTGCGCTCTTCCGAAGACGACTGGATTGGTGGCTGCACGGCAGATTCTCGAAAGGTTGCCCGAGACCGCTGTGCTGATGCTCAGTATGCATTCCGAGGAGACATGGGTGCGGCAGGCGCTGGACGCGGGTGCGCGCGGGTATCTCCTGAAAAGCGCAATGGAGCTTGAACTCCCCGTAGCGGTGCGCAAGGTGGCGGCCGGCGAGACGGTGCTCGATCCAGCGGTCGCAAAACCGGCGGCGCTGAAGGGGGAGCGCAGTGCGGCTCTGACTAAGCGCGAACTGGAGGTTCTGCAGTTGCTGGTGGAAGGGAAGTCGAACAAGGAAATCGCGGAGGCGCTGGAATTGAGCGCGAATACAGTCGCGGTTCATCGCGCCAATATCATGGACGCGCTGGGCATTCACAAAACCGCCGAACTGGTGGTGTACGCGATTCGCAATGGGTTGGTAAACGTCCCGTGAACCGCCGGTCTTTTCTTCTGGGCGCGGCGGGGTTGGCGGGATCGGCAATTGTCGCCGACGCGATGTGGACCGCCGATCCGGAGAAGCCATCCGCTCTGCCGTTTCGTCTTACCGACGTCTCGAATTCTGCCGGCATTCATTTCCGCCACAACAGCGGCGCGTTCGGGGGGAAGTTGCTCCCTGAGACGCTTGGCTCGGGATGCGCGTTTCTCGACTATGACGGGGATGGGTGGCAGGACATCCTGCTGATTAACGGCATGGACTGGCCGGGCCATCGCACGCAGCGGAGCACCCTGCAACTCTACCGCAATAACCGCAACGGCACGTTCAGCGATGTGACGCACGCCGCCGGGCTCGACGGGACGGAGATTTACGGAATGGGAGTTGCGGTTGGCGACTATAACAATGATGGTTTTCCGGACATCTTAATCACCGGGGTTGGTCAGAACCGGCTCTTCCGGAATACGGGCAAGGGCACGTTCGTTGATGTCACCCGCAGCAGCGGGCTTGCCGGGCGGACCGGCTTGAGTACATCGGCGCTTTGGTTGGATTATGATCGCGACGGGCGCCTCGATTTGTTTGTCTGCAACTACGTGAAGTGGTCGCAGGAGCATGACGTCTTCTGCAGCCTGGATGGGAAGCACAAGTCCTATTGCACGCCCGAAGCCTATCGCGGCGAGACCTGTTGGCTCTTCCACAATCGCGGCAACGGAACCTTTGAGGACGTGACCGCCACCAGCGGCATCTTCGACAGCAGTTCGAAATCGCTGGGGGTCGCGATGCTGGACTACGATCAGGACGGCTGGCCGGATCTGATCGTGGCCAACGATACTCAGCCCAACAAACTCTATCGCAACAACCGGAATGGCACTTTCAAGGAAGTGGGCGTCGAGTCCGGGATCGCGTTCAGCACGGATGGCAAGGCCCGGGCGGGCATGGGCGTCGACGTGGCGGACTTCAACAACTCGGGTGCTGCGGGCATTGCCATCACGAATTTCGATAACGAGATGGTGGGGCTGTACCGCGCGTCGGGGAAAGGTGCATACGAGGATGTCGCCCTGCCGGCGGGGGTTGGGCTGCCGACAAAAACCATGCTCGGGTTCGGATGTGTGTTTGCCGATCTTGATCTAGACGGAGCGCTCGATCTGGCCCTGGCAAATGGCCACATCGACGAGACCGTGCGGAATATTCGCGGAAACGTTGGCTATGCACAACCCCCGCAATTGTTCCTCAACCTCGGGAAAGGAAGTTTCCGCGATGTGACGCTCGAGGCCGGTCCTGATTTCAGCCAACCCAGAGTCGGGCGGGGCCTGGCCTGCGGCGACTTCGATCGGGATGGCGACGTAGATCTGCTGCTGACAACGAACAATGGCCCGGCTTATCTTTTCCGGAACGACCAGCAGGTCCGGAACCAGAGCATTCGCTTCCGGCTGGTGGGGACGCAATCCAATCGCGATGGGATCGGCGCGGCCGTCCGGCTGGAGTGTGGGGGCGTCACGCAAACGCGCATGGTGAAGAGCGGGTCAAGCTATCTGTCGCAGTCGGAGTTGCCGCTTACGTTCGGGTTGGGCAGAAGAGACCTGGTGGATCGACTCGTAGTTCAGTGGCCGAGTGGTCGAACCGAAGAGTTCAAGAATTTGAAGGCCGGCAAAGCCTACGAATGCGTGGAATCGAGGGGCATTACACCTCAATCCGGATTCTAGTAGTTTCCTGGTATGGTCCCGATTTCGCGATGCCGTTAGAGTCTGGCCATCGTTTGGTTCTCATCAAACTCCGCTTGAAACTGCTTCAACCGGCACTCGCGTGCTGCCGGAACGAAGTTGAACCCTGGCAAAGCTAAGAGCTGCCAGGGTCTTTTTTGGGCTGAGTCGAACCGGGGCAGGATCGCGACTGAAAGTATCTGGCTGCCTGGTTCCGCGGGAAACGGGACCTACCATTCCGGACGAACGAGCAGCAGCCCATCACGGATCAACGATCCAAGCGCGGTGTGGGTCGTGGCACGCCTGTCTGCGGCAAGCATTGCACACACCTGCCGCGAGTCAGTTGTTCCGCACCTCAGGCACGCGCCCCTTATACAGAGTATCCCTGCTGGCGACGCTCCCGGACTTCGCGCTCTGCGAGCAGCCAGTCCTGGTGCTCGTCGCCCGCAACGCCATGGCGCTCCAGGTAAATCTCGTAGGCGCGGCACCGGATCTCTTCGTCCAGATCGCGCTTCTTTGCACTCTTGCGAACTTCGGGAACAAACTGTCCCGGAGGTGGTTCTACGATAGAAGCTACCGCTTTCTTTCGGCGGCTCGGGGTGCCATTTCCATTGGTTTTGCGAGGCATGCAGTACTCCTTACGGATACCTAATTCCAATCAGGGTCTTACGTGATGGAAGAACGATACATACGTTGCCGGATAACCGTTCCCTGACTCGGTGGCGATGTGTCCAATATAACTCGTGTTGCGGTGGAATTGGGGGGAAGACGAAGAAAAAACTTCTGGCCGCATAAAGATTGTCACGAGTTGAACGCCAGCGACTTGGCTGAGCCGTCGTCTTTCGAGGGGTGGACGAAAGTACTCTGGTAACTTGTCGAGGAGTTCCCTTGGCCCTCAGGATGGGTACTGGCCATGCGGCCTGATCTATGTCATCTCACGGCCAACAAGGTGCTGGTGCGCAGCCCGCCAAGGCAACGCTGAACGATCTGGAGCGGATGCTTTCTGAATCTCCCAGCGCCGAGAGAGTATGCCTGAAGCTGGCCCAAGTCCTGCACGTACATCGCAACGAGGTTGCACTGCTGCGGCTGGAAAAGAATAGCCTGCGATTTGTGTTTCCACCCGAACTGCGGGCGGCCGGTGTGCTCCCCCTGTCGGGTTCGGCGGTCGCTGCCCGGACGGCGGCCACACGTACTTCGCTACTTTCAAATTCTTTCGCCCGCGTGAGACATGCGAGCTTGTTCGAATCGGTCAAGCTGGGTGGTGTCGAAGAAGATATTTCTCAGCAGATGCCCATCCAGAAAATCATCTCGGTTCCAGTTGTGAGTTCAGAGGGCAACGTTTTGGGAGTGGTACAAGTGTCGCGGAAAGGTCTGGATGCTTCGCTGGCCGGCTCGGACTTCACGGGAGACGATCTGAAGCAACTGGAAAAGGCCGCCCCGATCCTGGCGCGCATGAGCTTTATGCAGGAAGGCGCGGAAATCTAGCGCCCCGGTCGCGCTATCGCATGTCGATTTCATAAGTTCCGACGTATGCCCAAGAATCTCTACCTGTAGATTGAGTGTGAGATTGAGCAGTCGGCGCGGGCACCCGGGGTTCGAACCTGTTCCCTCGGTGCCCGATTTGTTTGACCCCAATCGTTAAATCGCCAGCCCGGCAGAAAACCCGGAAGCCCACGCCCACTGGAAATTGAATCCGCCCAGCTGGCCGGTGACGTCCACCACCTCTCCGATGAAGAATAGGCCCGGTATTTTTCGGCTTTCCATGGTCTTGGCAGAGAGCTCATCGGGGTCTACGCCCCCGGCAGTGACCTCAGCTTTCGCGTAGCCTTCGGTGCTTTCGGGCACAACACTCCACGCATGGAGCTGACGTTCCGCCTCGACGAAGGCGCGGTCAGAATTCCCCGATACGGGATGGATTTCAAGCCAACGATCAGCAAGCCGGCGAGGCAGAATCTCTCGTAGCAGCGACTTCCAACTCGACGGATCGCGCTGGCCCCGGCTTCGCAACTCTGCGTTGAGATCGCGGTTGGGCGCCAGATCAAGATTGATCGGTGCTCGGCCGTTCCAATAAGAAGAGATTTGCAGGATGGCGGGACCGCTGATCCCCCGATGAGTGAAGAGCATCTTTTCCTGGAACGACTGCTTACAGCGTTCGGCCGAAGCAATGACTTCGCACGAAACTCCAGCCAGGTCGCACCAGCGTTTGCGGTCGAATTCGCCAAAGACAAGAGGGACGAGCGCCGGACGCGGTGCGTGAACCCTCAGTCCGAATTGACGAGCCAGGTCATAACCAAACGAGGTCGCGCCGATTTTTGGGATCGAGAGCCCGCCCGTGGCCACGACCAGGCGCGGCGCTTGGAAGGTGGCCGAAGCGGATGACACAGTAAAGGGGTCAGCTTTCCGAACCTCGCCAACTTTTGTATTGAGCTGGATTTCAACTCCGGCGTCGCGGCATTCCTGCTCCAGCATGTTCGTAATTTCCTGCGCCGAACGGTCGCAGAACAACTGGCCCAGTTTCTTCTCGTGATAAGCGATGTGGTGCGTTTCGACCAGGCGCACAAAATCCGCCGGTGTGTAGCGGGCCAGCGCGGACTTCGCAAAGTGAACATTGGAGGAGACGAAATGTTCCGGCCCCGCATGCAGGTTGGTGAAATTGCAGCGACCTCCGCCCGAGATCAGAATTTTCTTGCCAATTCGATCTGCGCGTTCCAGCAGCAGCACGCGCCGGCCCCGCTTGCCGGCTTCCATGGCACACATCAGGCCCGCAGCGCCGGCTCCGAGAATGATCGCGTCGTATGGGAGGTTCACGCAGAAATGAGCTTAGCAGGCGAGGGAAGTACGATCGTGGCCAAAAATGGCACCTCCGGATCCATTGTGTTTAACTAGTCGGTAATCTGAGGCAGATTTCGCCGAATGCCGAGCGCATGTTTGATCAAGGTTCGCGGAGTAGTGCAGGGCGTGGGGTTTCGCCCCTTCGTCTATCGGGTTGCCCGCGAACTCCACTTGTGCGGATGGGTCCTGAATGGAGAACAGGGTGTCGAGATCCACCTGGAGGGACCGGAGCCTGCCTTGGAAGAATTCCAGCGCTTGCTCACGACCGGCGCCCCGCCCGCTTCTCGCATTACCGCTGTCGAAGTGCAGGGGGCGGATGTACTCGGGCTCCAGGAGTTCGTCATCAAGGCCAGCGAACGCAACGAACGTCCTACCGTGCGCATCTCGCCCGACCTGCCGGTATGCGACAACTGCCTGCGGGAACTCAAGGATTC
>JAIQFZ010000120.1 GCA_020073015.1 Terriglobia bacterium
GCAAACCGAGAACTGACTTTCATGGCCGACGATCAAAATCCCCAACTTCCACTGACACCTCCTCCCGGCGGCGACGGACAAGGTCCGGGCGCGCTCAATATTCAGCCCGTCAATATCGAAGACGAGATGCGCAAGTCGTATCTCGACTATTCGCTGTCGGTCATCATCGGACGCGCGCTGCCCGATGTACGCGACGGACTGAAGCCGGTGCATCGCCGCATTCTCTACACGATGCAGCAGATGGGCCTGGCTCCGGGACGGCCCACCCGCAAATGCGCCCGCATCGTCGGCGATGTGATGGGCAAGTACCATCCGCACGGAAACCTCGCCGTCTATGACGCGTTGGTGCGGCTGGCGCAACCGTTCGCCATGCGCGCGCCGCTGGTGGATGGTCAGGGCAACTTCGGTTCAGTCGATGGAGATCCACCGGCGGCCGATCGTTACACGGAAGCACGGCTGGCGCGCGTCTCCACCGCGCTGCTGGAAGATCTCGACAAGGAAGCGGTCGACTTCTACCCGAACTACGACGGCACGGAAATGCAGCCCGCGGTTCTTCCCGCGCGCTTTCCGAACCTGCTGGTGAATGGCTCCGACGGGATCGCGGTCGGAATGGCCACGAAGATTCCGCCGCACAACCTGACCGAAATCGTCGATGCCACCATTACGCTGGTCAACAACCCCAACGCGCAGCTGGCCGAAATTCTCAAGTTCGTGCAGGGGCCCGATTTCCCGACCGCCGGAATTATCCACGGGCGGGCGGGAATCTTCGAAGCCTACCGGAATGGCCGCGGCCGCTTCATGATGCGCGCGCGGGCGGCGATTGAGAACATCACCAAGGACAAGCAGGCGATCATCGTCACCGAAATTCCTTATCAGGTGAACAAGGCGCGGCTGATCGAGCGCATTGCCGATCTGGTCAATGAGAAGACGATCGACGACATCTCCGACATTCGCGACGAAAGCGATCGCGACGGCATGCGCATCGTCATCGAGCTCAAGCGCGGCGCCGAACCGCAGATCGTGCTCAACCAGCTCTTCAAGCACACCTCGATGCAGGAGGGCTTCAGCATGATCCTGCTGGCCGTGGTGAACGGCCAGCCGAAAGAAATGGGGCTGGTGCAGGCGATCCAGCACTTCATCGATCATCGCGTCGATGTGGTTCGGCGGCGCACCGCCTACCTGCTCTCCAAGGCGCGCGACCGTGAGCACATTTTGGAAGGCTACCTCACGGCGCTCGATCATCTCGACAACGTGATTGCCATCATTCGCGGCAGCGCGAACCGCGCCGATGCCCGCGAAAACCTGGTCACCTGGTTTGCCGGTAAGAAGATCGACATCAACACGACCGGCCGCGCACCCCGGCTCGATGCCAACAAGCCGTTCACGGCCAAGCAAGCCGACGCGATCCTCGAACTCCAGCTGCACCGACTGACCAAGCTCTCGATCGACGAAATTTCGAACGAGTTGAAGCAGGTGCGCGAGAACATTGCCGAGTACGAAGCGATTCTCGGCTCCGAAAAGAAGCTGCGCGGCGTGATCATCAAGGAACTGGAAGAAGTGAAGAAGCTGTACGGCGATGAGCGGCGCACGGTGATCGAAGACGAAGCCGCCGAAATCATGCTGGAAGACCTGATCGCCGACGAGCAGGTGGCGGTCACGGTGAGCCACTCCGGCTACATGAAGCGGACACCAATCTCGACCTACCGCATGCAGCGGCGCGGCGGCACGGGGCGCACCGGCATGAAGACGCGCGACGAGGACTTCGTCGAGCATCTGTTCATCCCCTCGACCCACGCCTACATCCTGATCTTCACCAACACCGGACGCGTGTACTGGCTGAAGGTGTACGAAATCCCCGACGTGAGCGCCGCCGGCAAGGGCAAGCACGTGGGCAACCTGGTCGCGTTGCAGCCGGGCGAAACCGTGCGCACGATGCTTGCCGTGCGTGACCTGGAAGAAGAGAGCCGGTATGTCTTCTTCGCTACCCGCAATGGCACGGTGAAGAAGACGGAAGTGAAAGACTTCTCGCACGTGATGTCGCGCGGCATCATTGCCATCAACATCGAGCAGGGCGACGAACTGGTCGCAGCCTCGCTGACCGACGGCAACCAGATCGTCTTCCTCGCCTCGCACGACGGCCAGGCGGTGCGCTTCGACGAAAACGATGTGCGCTCCATGGGACGCAACGCGACTGGCGTGCGCGGCATGAATTTGGGCGAGAAAGACTACATCGTGGGCATGGCCACCACCATTAAGCCGGAAGCGAAAGCGGTCGCGAAAGAAGGAGAGGTCGCGCCCGAGGTCGCCGACTTGATCCCGGAGAAAGGCTCGCTCATCCTCTCGGTCACCGAGAACGGATACGGCAAGCGCACGCCCGCCGACGAGTACCGCCTGACGAACCGCGGCGGCAAAGGCGTGATCAACGTCAAGACCACGGCACGCAACGGCAAAGTCGTCGGAATCTCGCAGGTCACGGAGAAATCCGAGGTAATGCTGATCAGCCAGTACGGCAAGATCATCCGCACCGAGTCGAAGCAGATCCGCGAATGCGGACGATCCAGCCAGGGCGTCCGCCTGCTGACGCTCGAACCCGGCGACCGCGTAGCCGCGGCGGTGGTGATTCCGCCGGAAGATGAGAATGGGAACGGTAACGGCGGGCTGCTGCAGTAACCGAGGAGCAAGATGATTGTGGGGCGGTTCCGGACCGCCCCATTTGCTTGCTCGGCTCTATCCCCGGACTCTCGCCTCAATCACGCTCTCCGCGGCCTGCATCGGCACGATCCGCGCGATCTCGAACCCGGCTTTGTCGAACAACTGCCGCCATTCGCGTTCGGTGCGCTCGCGGCCACCGGGCATCAGCAACATTTCCAGATCGAGAATCTTGCTGGAGTGCGGCTCAGAGGTTTCGGGTACGACGGAATCCACGATGAGCAGGCGACCGTCCTTCCGTCCTGCGAGCGCGCGCCGGCAATTCTCGAGGATCTTCAGCGCGGGCTCATCCGCCCAATCGTGGATGATGTGCTGCATGTAGTAGGCGTCGGCGCCGGATGGAATCTCGTCGAAGAAGTTTCCCTCCACAACCTCGCAGCGGTGTTCCATCTTCCGCGAGCAGATGTGGCAGGTGGCTTCTTCAATCACGTTCGTCATGTCGAATAGAATGCCTTTCATTCCTGGATAGCGGCTGAGAACTTCGCACAGAATCGCGCCGTGTCCGCCCGCCACGTCCATTAACGTGCCAATGCCGGAGAAGTCGTAAGCCTCCAGCAAAACCGGCGCGATTTGCCGGCTGAAGCAGGTCATGGCCATGTTGAAGTCGTACGCAATTTCGGGATCGCCGAAGATTGCATCAAAGCAAGGCTTGCCATAGACGTGTTCCACCGCCGACTTGCCGGTTTCGATCGAGTACGACAAATCCGACCAGACTTTGGCGTGGAAGGGATTCCCTATGAATATCACCATGTCGCGCATGGAGTTCGGCGCATCGGCGCGCAGGCAGTGCGACATGGGGGTGAGGGCAAACACCTTGCCAGCCGACTCCGCAAATATCCCGACGCTGGCCAGCAGGCGCAACACGCGATAGAGCGCGTCGGCGTTGCTGTTCGTCTTTTGCGCCAGCTCCGTGACTGGCAACGGCCCGTGCACCAGCAGGTCAGCAATCTTCAGTTTTGCGATCGGGTACAGCGCGGCGGTGAAAATGAAGCCGTTCGCCATCTGCATGAGTTGTTGCGCGGCTTGCGCCTCGGTGCGCGAGATCTGGACAGTTTCTGTAGTAGCCATGGGTAAACTCCGCTGAGTTGTAGTCGGGAAACACTTCCACCGTTTGAAGGACGTGCGAACTGAAGAGTTCTCCCCCACCAGGGAACGCGTAATAGAGTACAGGAATGGCTCATCCTTGTCTTTGTGTAAATGTGTCTATCAGGCGTACCGCTAGCCGTAACTGCGCGGGTTCCGCATGACCCCGGTAACCTTCCTCCTCCCACCCGATTGGTGCTGCAATGGGAGAAAGTGCGTTCGGGGGATTCGTCCATGAACATGACCATCCTGTTGGCGCTCATCATCGCGTGGGCCGCGATCTATGTTCTGAAGAGAGTGGTGGCGCAACTCATAGTGCGCAAGGCTGGACGGGCGGCGCTGTCGGAAGTTGGCAAACGCGCGTTGACCCGCGTTCCCGGACAGGTCTCGCTTCTGAAGGCCGAGTTCCCGTCATGGACGAACCAGGCCGCAGTTGAGCAGCAAGCCGCTCCGCTGCGCAGCGAAGGGTTTAGGGACTTGGGCGTCTACAGCGTCAACACGATACCCGGCGTGCTGATCCGAATGATGGCGCATCCCCAGACGAATGTCGCAGCCCATATTTACGATCATCCGACATCCGGCAGCTGGGCCGAATTTGTCACGCGCTACACCGATGGAAGCAGTCATGCGTTGAGTACGTTGCCGCCCACCGGCATGGACCATCCAGAATGGTGGCGCAAGATCCAGGCCGACAAAAACACACCGACCGACCAGCTCTATCGCCAGTTCCTAACCCGGCGCGAGTGGCACGGTATCAAATCGGTTGCACCCGAGGACACGATTCGAGAGTTTGAAGAGAACTATGCGAAGCTGGCCACGTGGCGGCAGGAACGTGGGATCACGCCGAAAGAGGTCGCACACGTCGCCGTCCAGTGGTTGCACAAAAAGCAAGCGGCCGGCACAACGCAGTAGACGATTTGCATCGCGTCAATTGAGGGCGCGCCCTCCATCCGGCATTACCCCAGTCACTTCCCGATTATCTCTGCGCTGGACTATTGTTTACCATAGTAGAGACCGCCTCCTCCCCGTGTGTCCGCGCGCGGCTGCGGACCGACTGCAGGCAGCGTTCGACGTCCGCTGCGCATCGCATTTTTCAGAGTGACAGATGACGAGGCAGAAGCGGGATTAGCCAGGCGTCAAGCGAGTGTTTGTGCACGATCAAGCAGACAGCAACCAGGAACTTCTGACTCGGCCGATTCGCGAACTCGGGCTTAAGCTCGAGGGATCGCCGGTGGAGCGCTACGTCGAACAGCTCTACCGCGAGCTCGAGAGCAAGGGGCTGACGAAATTCCGCCCGGCCTGCTACTTGACAGATGAGTGGGGATGCCCGTCGGGCGAGCCGATCATCGGGATTCCGTTCTACCTGGCGCACGCAGAACTGGCGGAGTTGGAAAAGCAGGCGCACGATCTCGAAGATGCGCGGGAAATTATGATGTATTTGCGGCATGAAGCCGGGCACGCGTTCACCTACGCGTACAAACTGCACAACAAGCCGGAATGGAAGCAGATATTCGGGCCGTTCCGCCGGCCGTATCGCGAGCACTACCGGCCCGCACCGTTTGCGCGCGAGTACGTACGGCATTTGCCGGGATGGTACGCACAAAAACATCCGGATGAAGATTTTGCTGAAACCTTCGCCGTCTGGCTGACACCGCGTTCGAACTGGCGCAAACGCTATCGGGGCTGGGGCGCAATGGTGAAACTGCGCTACCTCGACCGGTTGGCGCGCACGCTCGGCAAGAGTGATCCGCTGCGCCGCCGCGGACAAACCGACACACCGTGGACGATATGGAAATCACGGTGGCGGAGTTCTATCACCAGAACGGGCGCGAAGAAGTCGCAGTTACCGAACTAACACCCGACACCGACCTGCGCGATCTTTTCCCAGTGTCGAAGCGGCGGAAAGCGGCGCTGCCGGCGCGAGATTTCTTGCATCAGCATCGCAAAGCGATCACCGACAAAGTAGCGCAATGGACCGGAGCGCAACGGTCGCTGATCAAGACCTTGATCGACACCATCGAGAAGCGCGCCGGTGAACTTGACCTGCGCGTCGACCAAACCCGCGAGGCTGAGCATCTGGCCGAGGTCACGGCCTATGCCACCGCCCTCGTCATGACGTACGTGGCGAAAGGAAAGTTCATACAGCCGTAGAAAGGCAGGCTCTCGGCTTTGGGCTCTCGGCTCTCGGGTTCACTTCCGGCGCCGACGGAGAAGCCAAGAACCTAGCGCCGAAAGCCGAGAGCCGGAATTATGGAGACTTTATGATCGGAGCAAAACTGAAAATCGCATTGCTGTATGACGTGTGGAACGAAGATCCCGTCGCGGCGGCCGCGAAGGAGGAGTCCGCTCCCACCCCCAAACCGCGCAAGAAATCGAAGAAAATAAAAAAAGAAAAAACTGATCGCGAGGAAATTTTCGAAGCCCTGCAGAAGCTCGGCCATGAGCCTTCCTATTTCGAACTGGATGGCCGCCCGCAGTCGTTGCACGGGTTGGCCAAGTGCGATGCCGACCTGATCTTTAATCTGACCGAATCCTTCGATGGCGACGACACCAAAGAGATGAACGTGGTCGCCTACCTGGACCTGCTGGGCCTGCGTTTTACGGGTGCCGGGCCGCACTCGATTTTCCTCGCGCAGGATAAGGCCGTCGCCAAGAAAATCTTCTCTTTTCACGGGATCAAGACTCCATTCTTCGCAACCTCGTATCGCGGACGAATCGAGCACGCGCACGACATCTCCTTCCCGCTGATTGTGAAACCGTCGTGGGAAGACGGTTCGATCGGCATCGACGCCGGTGCAGTCGTAAAGAACGTCAAGGAAATGATGGAGCGCGTCCAGTACATCCAGGATGAATTTGATTCGCCGGCTTTGATCGAGGAATACATCGAAGGCCGCGAGATCTACGCCGGGATCCTCGGCAGCTACGAGCGCACCCAGGTCCTGCCGCTGGTCGAACTGGATCTTTCGCGCTTGCCCGAGGGCACGCCGAGGATCGCCAGCTACGACGTGAAGTTCGAAAAAAATACCGAGGTTTACAAGCTAACCAAATCGAACATCGCGGAAGACCTCAACGAAGAGACGGTGAAGAAACTGTCGGACACGGCGCTGGCGGCGTACCGGGCGCTCAAACTCCGCGACTATGGACGCATCGATATGCGCCTGGCTCCGAACGGCGATGTCTACGTGATTGAAGCGAATCCGAACCCGTGGCTCGCGAGCCGGCAGGAGTTTGCCATGGCTGCCAAGGCGGCCGGCCTTTCTTACACGGAGATGATCGGCTCGATTATTGACCTCGCGATGAGCCGCTACCTGAACGCCAGTCTCACCAACGTCGCCGCGATGCACTAGCGGCGTGTCGACACTCGCAACACTTGTCATCCCGACCCTAAGCGAAGCCGAAGGGGAGGGATCTGCAGCTCGCAGGACAGCCGCTGACTCTGAAGCCTCCTCCGCAGCCTTTCATCACATAGCGTCATGGTTCCGTTGTCCTGGGAACGCGACACGCGTAAACTCTTCATCAGACTACTTCGCGGTTTGCGCATGCTGAACTTCATCCAATCTGCCCAAACGGCCAACCCTCAAACAGAGGATGCTGTCTCGCTCCTGCTCGGATGTCACGACCGCATCCGCCACTTTACCCAAGTTGGCATGCGGCTGGCGGAATCTCCGCAGGCGCCCGCTTCGGACCGCATCGACGCTGCACGCGCGGTGCTGCGCTATTACACTGTTGCGCTCCCCCTGCATGAGGCCGATGAGAACGAATCGGTTCACCCGCGTTTAAGGCGAGCCCTGCCTCCGGGCGAACTGGCGCACGCCAACCAGCAGATGGTCGAGCAGCACGCGGGCATCAATGCGAGCGTCGTGGAACTGGTCCCGATGTGGCAACAGATTGAGCGTGCGCCGCAATCGCAAGATGAGTTGGGCGAGCGCCTGCGACTCGGCACGGAGCGCTTGCGCACGTTGTGGAGCGTTCACCTGGCGCTCGAGGAGGACCAGGTGATTCCGGCGATGCGGAAATATCTGACCGAGGAAGACCTTACGGAGATCGCGCGAGAGATGCAGGCCCGGCGGCAGCCGGTTCCTTCGCGGTAGCTTTCGCCAGCGGCTTCAAAGACATAACCCGTTTGGGATAAAAAAAGACTGCCGGGTACGCCGCGGCAGCCTTTCAGAGCATTACGCGGACGGAAATGTCCACGCCACACATTCTTTCTAGAACTGGTTCCACAGGTACTGGTTGTACACGTCGTGGTGATACTGGACCTCGGGTGCTTTCACAAACGTTCCCAGTAGCCGCGCGCAGCGATCCGCCGAGGCCTGCTTCAGATCGGCGTAGCGTCCCTTCACATCCTCGCCCAGCAACTCCGTCGTCCATTTCGCCTTGCGGAAGTTGTCGAGCGCGTCGTAGATGTTGTCCGGCAGATACCGTTCCGCCTGGCGCAGGTTCTTGATCTTCGCCGTCTCTCCGTCGAGCCCGGTCTTGAAGATCGAGTACATCACCATGTACGGATTCGCGTCCGGCGCCACCGAGCGCACTTCCACCCGCATGCTGCGCTCGTTCCCGATCGGGATGCGGATCATCGAACCGCGATCCACCGGCGACGCTTTGAGTTGATTGGGCGCCTCGAAGTGCGGATCCAGACGGCGATAGGCATTCACGCTGGAGTTGAGCAGCAGGCAGATATCGTTGCCGTGCGTGAGAATGCGGTCGAGGAACTCGTAGCCGAACTTGCTGAGTTTCTCCTCGCCCTTCGGATCCCAGAACAGGTTCTTGCCGTTCTTGCTGATCGACACGTTGGTGTGCATCCCGCTGCCGTTGACGCCCACCACCGGTTTCGGCAGAAAACACGCAGTCAGCCCCATGTTGCGCGCCACCTGGCGGCAGATCAACTTGTACAACTGGATGTGATCGGCCGCAGCCACCACTTCCGCATAGCTGTAGTTGATTTCGAACTGCGAGGGCGCGACTTCGGGGTGATCCTTCTCGTTCTGGAAGCCCATCGAGCGCTGCACTTCTGCCGTCGTATCGATAAACGTGCGCAGCGGATCGCCCGGCAGCGAGTGGTAGTAGCCACCCGTGTTCACGTACTCGAACTTGTCGGTCTCGTGATAAGTGCGCTCGGCATCCGCCCCCTTGAACAGGAAGCCCTCAATTTCATTGGCAGCGTTCAGAGTGTACCCGTGCTTTTTGTTCAAGCCCTCGGCGTACGTCTTCAGCACACCGCGCACGTCGGCCGAGTAGGGTTCGCCGCCCTTGTCGATGACCTCGCCAAACACCAGCACCTTGCCCGGCCCAAACACATCGGCCGGGCCCCAGTAAAATGCCGCCCAGTCGATCCCCAAACGCAGATCGCTTTCCCGCTGTGCCGTAAAGCCGCGGATCGACGAACCGTCAAACGTCAGGTTGTCGTAGCTCTTCAGCAGAAACTTCTTGTCGTAATCCAGCATGTGCAACCGGCCTTCGAGATCGCTGAACATCACGGTCACGGCCTTGATGCGTGATTCGTCGGTCAAGTATTTCAGCCGGTCTTCCTGGACCTTGTGCGGAGCCACGCGGTCCAGACGCTGCTTCTTCGCCTTCAGATTCATCTCTTCCAGTTCGTCGTACGGGATCGCCAGAAAATTCCGCAGTTCAGTCGACATGCTTCTCCTTAGTGTTGGGCTGCGCCCAAAATGACATCCAAATTACCGGGGGATGACGTATTAGGCTATCGCGGGGACGAGACAACCACAAATAAAAATGGTTTATGGTAACGATTAGTTTATTTGCTTCACGCAGTTGCCTCGAAAGTGGTGCATTCGGGCCTGCGGCCTGCGATTCTCAGGTATGGCGGTGGTCGGATCGCGTTTTTCTGCCGGCGACCAGAGCCTCATGAAATAATCAAAAACCTGAGGAGAGCGGGTGACTTGCGCAATCTGTAACGAACGAAAAGAGAAACGGTTTTGCCCGGCGGTGCATGGAAAGATCTGCGCGCAGTGCTGCGGAGAGCAGCGCGAAGTGACGCTCGACTGTCCGAGCGACTGCCCGTATCTGCAACAAGCCCGCGAGCATGAAAAGCCGCACTCCGCAGGCGAACTCGATCGTGAGTCGCTATTTCCCCAGATCGAGATCAGCGAACAGTTCCTCTACGAGCGCGAACATCTGATCGTGGGGCTCAGCTTCGCGCTCGCCAAGAGCGTCCGCGCCAACCGCCATTTGATGGACCGCGATCTGATCGCCGCTCTCACCTCGCTCGCCAAGAGCTACGAGACCCTGGTGAACTCCAGCCTGATCTACGAACAGCCGACTGCCAACGTCGCGCATCAGGCCGTCGCATCCGAAGTCGCAACCATGATCAAGGAGTACCGCGAGGCCGAGCACAAGCACATGGGCTCCACCCAGCTGCGCGACTCCGATGTCCTGAAGTCTCTCGTGTTTTTACTGCGCATGGGCCTGGGACGCACTTCCGGACGGCCCAAGTCGCGTGCCTACGTGGATTTCCTCTTTGCGCAGTTTCCCGAGAAGCAGTCAGCCATCGCGGCACCGGAAGAAGCGGGGAGCCGGATTATTGTTCCGTGACCAGGCTTTGGGCTTTGGCTCCCACCTCCGTCGTCCCGAGCGCAGAGCGCAGGAGCGAAGCGACTAAGCACAAGCCGAGGGACCTTGTGTTTTTTGTGTCGAGCAACGACAGCCGCAGTCATCACCCTCGCCCCGCCTCGACTCGCCGCACACTCTGTCCCGTCGGCAGTGCCTCCAGCAACTGCCGCGCAGTCTCCTTGAGCACAGGATGAACAGCCTCGGCGGCAATTTCCGCCAGCGGCTCCAGCACAAACCGCCGCTCATGCATGGCCGGATGAGGAATCTTCAGGCCCGGTTCGTCGAGCACACAATCTTCAAACAGCAAGATGTCGATGTCTATGGTGCGCGGCCCCTTATCCCGAGTGCGCCGGCGCCCCATCCCCTCTTCGATCGCAAGCGCGTGGGCCAGCAGGTCTCGCGGGGAATTGCCCGTTTCCAGGGCAACCACGCAGTTGAGAAACCACGGCTGATCGCGGAAGTCCACGGGCTCGGTTTCGTAGAGACTGGACCTCGCCTTCACGGTTCCCGCCTCCGCCAGACGTTCGATGGCCGCACGCAGATGGGCTGCGCGATTGCCCACATTGGACCCCAGCGACAGATAGACGAGCTCCGGCAAAGTCGAGGCCACGGTCGAAAGCGCCCATTCTACGCGAATCCTGGCGGTCGCAGCCGTCCCGTCGAAACGGGCATGTACAGAAATCAATAGGCTAGGCCTGAGGTCAGGAGCCTGTCAGTACCTCCGTCACTTTGTTCCCCTCCCGGCCACGGTTACTATCGGTAGAGCCATGAACCTGGAATCCCTCGTCATCAGCCAGGATGCAGCCCTAGTCGGGGTGCTGCGCCCCACGCTGGAGAAAATCGCAGTGGAGGTCCAGGTTTGCGCGGCCATCAAACCCGCGAACGACCTGCTCATCAAGTGCAAGTTTGACGCGGTGATCGTGGATTGCGACGACCTGCCCGGCGGCGCTGATCTGCTCAAGGGCCTCCGCCATACGCAGAGTAACGCCCGATCGGTCGCGTTTGCCGTCTTGAATGGCAAGACCAGCACGCAGGAGGCCTTCCAGTCCGGAGCCAACTTCGTTCTCCAGAAACCGCTGACGCCCCTGAACGCCACTCGCTGTTTTAATGCCGCCCTGAATTTCATGGTGCGGGAGCGACGCCGCTACTTCCGCCATCCGGTGGAGATGACCGTGCGGATCATTCTTCCCAATACCCCGGAATTGACTGCCACCTCGACCAATGTGAGCGAGGGCGGCATGGCCGTCCGCCTGGTGGGCAAGTTGCCCAAGGATGCCCAAGGCAAGCTCCAATTCTCGCTTCCTGGTTCCAACACCTCGCTCGAACTGAAAGGCCAGATCGCATGGAGCGACGGCACGGGCCACGCCGGCATCCGGTTCGTCGAAGTGCCCCAAAGCTCGCAATACCAGCTTGATAAATGGCTCACCGAGCGGATGCAGAACGAACTGCCCCGGCGCCTGCAGGAATACGCCTCGCTCCGCTAACCCGCCAGCCGGATTCGCTACACCTTGCTCCCCAACCCCTTTTCATTTCCGCTAATACTGATTCCCCGTATCCAGCTTGGAACTTGCGCTCCGCCGAAGCTGTGGGCACTCTTGATCAGAGTTGCCATGATTACGCTCGACGAAAAAATTGCCCGCACCCAAAGACTCTTGCGCAGATTAGAAGAGGACCAACCTTACCTGCGCGCCCGCTTGTCCGCGCTGGGCGCCGAACACCGCCAGAGTGCTAGCGCGTTTGCCGACCGTGTGCGCATGGAAGCCGAGGCCGAACTGGCTCGGCTCATGGCAGAGGCTGGGACTGCGCAAGAGGTGACCGCAGTACCGCAACCGGCCGACTGAGAAGTCTCTTAAGCCAGTTTGGATTGAACCGCAGCCGTCGACTCGAGCAGGCGCGAGGAAGAGTCTTGTGTCAGGACATGCCGCGGGCTGAGCGGAATGAAGGCGCCTTCAGGGGTGGCGACCCGATCAGGCGCGGGACGATTGAATACCGCCTGTGGCTGGGACTCTCTTGGGAGGTTACACGAGGGCTCTGTCCATCAAAACTGCGTTCTCATGCCCCTGAATCGAAGCAAACACAAACGCGTCTTCGTACCTGAAGTCTCGGTACGAAACGCTGAAACGATCTACAAATCCCTGCTTGCGAAACACGCGCTGGGAAACTCTCCCCGTGGCTTCGGTCAGCGCCATGCGATAACCCTTCCGAAGTCCATTTTCCAGACAGGCCTGAACCAGTCCCTGTCCAATTCCGCGTCCCGCAAACTGTCCATCAACTCCCAACATGAACAGGTGCAGGTACTCGCCGGCCAAAATTGTCGTCCCTTTCCGGAATTGTTCATCAAGTGTCTCTAACATGGAGAAGATGGGCAGAAATCTCGGGCTGATCTGGTTCAGCTCCAGGGCTGGTGGGGAAGCGAAATCATCAGAGAGAAGTACGCCGGCCAGCTTCTCCTTGTCCCTGCTCCGCGCAACAAGTGTAAGTCCGCCCGCAATAGCTCTGGGCGCAAAAAGCCGAAGAAATTGTTCCAGATCCTGGAAGGAAAGACCCATCGCCACGGCGGGCGGTTCCGACTCGCTGAACACCGTGGCGAGCAGACGAACGATCGCCTCCGCATCGCACGGTCTTGCGACGTCATAGTCCACCGGTTCCTGGACCAGCATCTTCCATTCCTTCACGGCAGGACTTCATACTGCGTCATCATGCCCGCCGCCATGTGAGATGACAGGGTGTGATTTATGCCGCGAATTTGCGGGACACGACCCTAGACGCTGGCCCTGGCCTCGGCGGCCCGCGCCGTCTCAGCAGGAACCTCTTCCAGCGACGTCTCTTCCCAGTACGACGAATCGCGCAGAATGCGCGAGACGAGCGCCGTGTGCATGGCATGACCCGCGCGATCCGCAACCACCGACCCCAGAATCTGCTTTCCGATCAGGGCCAGATCGCCGATCAGGTCCAGAACCTTGTGCCTCACGAATTCGTCCGCGAAACGCAACGGCGGGTTGAGCACTTCCTCGCGCGTCAGCACAATGGCGTTCTCGGTCGAAGCTCCCCGAATCAGCCCCTGCTGCCGCATGGCGTCCGCTTCGTGCAGAAAACCGAAGGTCCGTGCGGGCGCGATTTCCTTGAGATAACTGCCGTTCGTCAGCCGCACGCAGAAGCTCTGTTTGCCGATCTGCGGATGCGGAAAATTGATGGCATAGGAGACGGAATATATATTCGCCGGATACACGGCGATAAATTTGTCCCCCTCGCGCAATTCAATGTCGCGCACCACGCGCAGGTAGGTACGCGCTCGCCGCTGGCGTCGAATCCCCGCTTTTTGAATCATCTCCACGAACGGCCGGGCGCTGCCGTCGAGAATCGGCAACTCCAGGTTGTCGAGCTCGACGATGGCGTTGTCGATGCCCACTCCGATAAACGCCGACAGCAGATGCTCGGTGGTCGAAATCAGCACGCCCTTCTTCATCAGGCTGGTGGCGTAGCTTACCCGAGCTACATTGCGCCCGCTGGCCTCGATCTGGAAGCCATCCAGGTCGGTGCGGCGGAAAACGATTCCGGTTCCGGCAGGGGCTGGCAGGATCCGCAAATTAACCGCAGCCCCACTGTGGAGGCCCACTCCACTGCAGGTGACTGCGGCGCGAACTGTCTGCTCATGCGTCAAGCGAATGGGATGTAAGTCGTGTACTGCGAGTCAGCTTACTGTCGCGGGCGGTTTTCTGTACGTGGCAAAAAAGCCACACTCCGTGGCTCGCCTCCTGCAGTGAGGCGCTAAGCTATTCAGGAAAAAGCAGATCGTCAAAGTCCTCGAAGCCGGTCCAGCCCCCTCTTTTTGGGGCTTTTCGCGGTCTGTTACCGCTTCTTCGGCCCCTGTTTCGGGTCGTAATTCACGGTGGCTTCGAAGGTGGACTCCGGCAGCTTCAGGTTGTACTTGACCGTGTTGATGAAGCGCTGCATCGACATCTCCCCATTGAAATTGCGGGTGATGGAGTGGGGCGTCATGATGCCGTCCACGGGCTTGTAAAGGTCGTAAATCTCTTCTTCGGTGTTCTTCTGCTTGTCCGTCGGATCGCGCCACGAAAAGCTGGCCTTGATAGGCAAATGGGTGTTTTGGTCGAGGTACACGGTCACCGAGTCGTTCTGGCTGTTGAGCAGCGTGACCTGGTCGGTGGCCTTGGCATCCACCACCGCAACCCCATCGGAGAACAGCGCCACTCCGGGATCGCTGCTCCACTTTCGAAACACCCATTCCAGAGAATGCTGCCGCCGACGCAGGTAATTGGCCAGATCTTCCGGATCCTGCGCAGCCGTTCCCTTGTAGGTCGTTTCGTAGCCTTTCAGACCATTGTGAATGACCACGATGTCGGACTTGTCCTTGAGTTGCACGTTGTTCACATCAAAAATGAAGAAGTGGTAGGCCTGCAGGTGGATCACTTCGAAGCGGTCTTTGTCCGGATACTGGATGTAGTAGTTGTAGGCAATCCCAGCGGTGTTCGTTCGGCCGTGATACAGCGGATAGTAGCGGCCTTGCTCGCCCTTGTTCTGGTAGGTGAGATAGGCCTGTCCGCCCAGTGCCTGGATGGCCTGATCCAGCAGCGCCCGAGCCTTGTGGGCATTATCAGAGTCATTCAGGTTAGCGACCGGCTTGGGTGCCGCAGCCTGGGCCCAGCCCAGCGCGGACAACAGCACAACAAAAAGAAAATTCTTCATGATTCTACTTGGGTTAGAAGCATCCAGAACGATTTTAGCTGTACCGAATCACGTAGGGACGGCCACCCTCGGCCGTCCAGCCGAGCGGAGCTCGGAAGAAGTTCGTAGACTAGCGAGCCCCTTCTATCCCACCAGCACCGCGCCGCCGTTCACGTTGAAAACCTCGCCCGTAATAAACCCCGCGTGCGGTGTGCAGAGAAACAGAATGGGCGCGGCAATCTCTTCCGGCGTTCCAACCCGGCCCAGCGGAATCGAGCCAAAAATCTTCTCGCGCGTGGCCGGATCGTTCAGCGCCGGCGCCGACATATCTGTAGCCACCCATCCCGGCGCCACGCAGTTCACGCGGATGCCGTCGCCCGCCAGCTCCGTCGAGAGTCCCTTCACCATGCTGATCAGCGCGCCCTTGGTCGCCGCATAATCGCAGTGGAAAGCCTCACCGCGCTGCCCCGATGTGGAACTGACCAGCACAATGTGCCCGCCGACCTGCTTCTTCATTTGCCCGACCGCATGCTTGACCAGCGCAAACACGCTGTCGAGATTCACGGCAATCGTGCGATGCCACTGCTCGTCGCTCATGCGGTCAACGGGCGCATCTTCAGGAGGCCAGATGCCGTGGTTCGCCACCAGAATGTCAAGCCGCCCGAACGCCGCGACGGCCGCGGAAACCAGTTGCCCAGCCGCTTCCGTAGTCGAGAGATCGCATTGGATCGCACGGCAGTTTCCCGCGCCCAATTCACGAACCAGTTCCTCGGCTTGCGCCTGGGCCGCCTGATAGTTGAAAACAACCTGGGCCCCCGCGTGCACAAACATGCGTACTGCAGCCGCACCAATGCCGCGGGACCCGCCGGTAATCAGAGCAACTTTAGAATTCAGAGAAAGGTTCACAGGTCCAAATAGTATCGCGCAACCGCAGCAAGCGCGAGCCAGCAAGTGGAGCGACGGGCGCCCCCGCCCGCCCCGCTCATCAGCGGAGGCGCTCTAGAATGCAGCGACCATCTTCGTCTTCAAAGTACCCCAGTTTCCCCGGTACGCACGAGATCAGCGTGCCCATCTGATACCCAACGGTCTCCTTGAGGGCGATTTCCAAATCCATTTCCCGACCGTCCAGCTTAGAACTTTCGGAGATCACCCAGCACTTGGGCCCGGCCCCTTTTGCCTTCAGCAGGTTCGCAATCCCAGAAGGATTTTGCTGGCTGGGCAGAATGCTAACCATGAACTTCGGATTCAGGGCTTTGAAATGCGCAAGGTCTTGGGTGAACTTGGGCCTCTTTTTGGGGCTAGCGACAATTTCAAGATAGCGTTCTATCCGGCGAGGGTCGAAGAACGCCCTGATCAAAGCTTCCTCGTGGTTGATAAGGTTCGCCATATCGATTTTTCAAAAAGGACAGTCTATGTATTATCTGCTTTCCCCAAAAAGAAAGGCGGCCCAAAGGCCGCCCACTGAGAACTGAAAACTGAGAACTGGTTTTACGCCGTCGCCGGCCGCTCCCCGCCCTTCGTCGGAACCCGTCCCGGCTCCGGCTTGATTACCTGCTGCACACCGTCGTCGGGCTTCGGACTCAGCGGCTTGAACGGTGGAAGATCCGTCCCTTCGACCAGCATCTTGATCTCGGAAGCATCCAGCACCTCGCGCTCAATCAGGGCCTTCGCGATGTTTACCAGCGTGTCGCGATTCTCCGACAGGATCCCTTTCGCCGTGGCGTAGCCGGCGCTCACCATCTTGCGGACTTCTTCGTCAATCTGGATCGCCGTCGCTTCGCTGTAGTCGCGGTGCTGGGCAATCTCGCGGCCCAGGAAGATCTGCTCTTCCTTCTTGCCGAAGGTCAGCGGACCCAGGTCGCTCATGCCCCACTCGCAAACCATCTTGCGCGCCAGTTCCGTCGCCCGCTCGATGTCGTTGCCCGCGCCGGTCGACATCAGGTTCAGGAACAGCTCTTCCGCAATCCGCCCACCCATCAGGA
>JAIQFZ010000121.1 GCA_020073015.1 Terriglobia bacterium
GCATCGGCGTGGTTGATTTCGACGATCCTGACAACTTCATGTACCCGGCAACCCTGGTGGAGTATGCCCGCAAACAAGGCTGGTATACGGACGGAGCTTTCGATTTTGCCGCAATCTACGGGGATCCCACGAACCAGAGCGACGCCTACAACTGTGACCGTCATGCCGTGCTCGAAAGCCGCTACTCGTGTCTCGGCAAAGTGAGTGTCCTCGACCTGATGCGGTTTATGCGCGACATTTTTGAAGGCGCGCCGCAATTCAAGGCCGGGGAAAGCGGCTCCCCCTTTCGTACGGGGGTGCGGACCATCGCCCGCATGAACACCGAGGCCAGCGTGATCGTGGAACTGCGCCGCGCCCTCCCGCCGCACATCGGCAACCGGATGTGGTGCGGCATGTCGACTTCGCTGACCGGCGTTTACGTCCCATTTCACCTGGGAATCAACGCGGTGGAGCCGTATTTTGCCTATGCCTCCGGTTCGTATGATCCGGCTTCGGCCTACTGGCTATTCACCGAACTGGCGAAGCTCGCCGATTACGGCTACAGCAAGTGCATCGAGACGATCACTTCCACCTGGCAGAAGTTTGAAGCCGAAACATTTTCGACAGTGCCGGCAGTCGAAGCGCGCGCCGCGGCTCTCGAGTACTCCGCCGCATGTGCGCTGCTAACCGAATACGACCAGCAGCGCGCTGCTGCTGCCATCCTCCAGGTGCAGCAGCTCTTGCCCGAAGTGAAAACGAAGGTGTTTTATGAAGCTTGAAGGACTGAACCTTGTGCAGCCGAATTGCTATTCATCTTAGGAACCGAACGGCGAGGGACCCATGCAGACTTTCCGTCAGCGTTTTTTCGATTTCATGAGCAACATTAACCCATTGGTCATCGTGTTCCTGATGTGTGTCGCATTCTCCCTTCTGACCTACATTATTCCGGGTGGCCAGTTCGAACGTCATACCGTCATGGTCATGGGACGCGCGCGGGAAATCGTTGTGCCGGGGTCGTTCCATCACGCCCAATCGTATCCGCAGGGCTTCCTGCAATTGTGGACCGTATTCATGCGCGGGGCCGTGGAAGGCGCGGAGCGTTCCTTTGTCATTATGCTGTCCGCGGGCGCGCTCACCGCCATGCGGCTCAACCTTCGGGATGTACGAAGAAGCGATCCCGTTCATCCTCATCCTTGCGCCGCTGATGTTAGCCATGGGATTCGATTCGATGGTGGGCGTCTTTATCCTCTATTGGGGTGTTGCCATCGGCTTCGCCTGCGGCATCACGAATCCCTACAACGTAGCCATCGGACAGGCGATTGCCAACGTGCCGCTGTATAGCGGCGCGTGGTTCCGGGTCGTCAGCTTCCTGGTGTTCATGTCCATCACTAGCATCGCGATCATGCGCTATGCCTACCGAGTGCACAAAGACCCCACGCGGTCGCTGTCTCGCGAAGAGGACATTGAAAACCGTGCCCGGCTACACACGGATTCGGTCGCTCCCGAAGATTATGCGATGAACACTCGCCGCGCCCTGGTGCTGATCCTGCTGGCAATCGCCTTCAGCATTCTGATGTACGGCCTGATGGCCCACGGCTGGGGATTCCGGGAAATCGGCTCCCTGTTTCTCTGGATGGGGATCGTCATCCCGGTAGTAGGCGGAATGTCGGTGAAGACGATGATCGAAAAGAACATCGAGGGGATGAAGAGTGTCGTCATCGCTGTGGTCATGATGAGTGCGGCGCAAATCCTCTATTTCATACTGAACGATGCTCGGATCCTGGACACGATGTTGAATTACTTCGCGGCCTATCTGGGCAAGGTGCCGGAAGTCGCAATTGCCTATGTCATGTTCGGAATCAGCGCGTTGACAGCCGCGTTGCTGGGCAGCGCATCCGGAACGGCGGCCACGCTGATGCCGATCCTTGCGCCGCTCGCGGATGTGCTGCATTTTTCCAAGCAGATCGTTGTACTGGCATTTCAATTTGCTACCGGTGCGTTCAACTTCTGGATGCCCTGGGACGGCATCGCATTTACAGTCTGCTCCATGGCCGGCGTCAAGTTTTTCAAATATATTCGCTACACTGCCAAGTTCGCGGTACTCGTATATTTTCCGACGGCGTTGCTGATGCTGCTCATTGCTGTAGTCATCAAATACCAGTAGCTTGTGATCAAATGGAGCTTGTCAGCTCGCCGCCCCATGAAGTTTCTCGAAAGGCCCTGCGTCTGCCAGTCAACGACTGACGGCTCAGGGACGATCGTGCCGACCCCAGAACGCTTGCTTAGTAGCGGGTATCTGTGTAAGTAATTGCACCCGGCATCTCGGTCGAGCCACTGAGCACAACTCCCGAGTAGTCCGTTACTCGGACACCATCGCTGAATTGGCTAAGCGACGACTCTGCCTATCCGATTACACCCGAATTGTCGCTCGGACACGAAATGCCGGCGCATACCCGCAGGCATACGCCGGCACTTCTCTACTTTTTGGCAGCTGGATCTGTCGGCTTTGTCGCTGTCTTCCTAGCAGTGGTACTGGCAGGGATAGGCTTTGCAGCAGGTGCGGGTACTGCTTTTGCTGCGACCGCGTTGGACCTGAGAGCGGCATTGTTCACCGCATTTTGAGCCGCGGCAACGGGAACCCGGCTGTTCTGGGTTGCACGATTGACTACGCCCGGTTGTGCTGGAACTGCCGCCGGTACAGGCGCCGCAGGGCCGCCGACTAGCGCACCTCGACCAACCTGCGCCGGAACCCCGGGATTCGCAATTCCGGGTGCGGCATTGCCTCCAACATAACTCGATACCCCAGAGGCAGCGCTCTTCTTACCTCCCGCGATACTGGAAGCCGGCGCTACTCCCTGCCCAGGTAATGCGGTGCCGCTTGCACCTGGCGTTAGGCTCGGGAAGTTCAAGTTATATTGCCGGACCGCTATTGCCTGGGCTCCGTTCTGCGCCTGTAGTTCGTCAATGGTGAAGTTATAGGAAAAACCAGTGCCGATGGCGCTGTCGTTGCCCCGGGAGCGAGCTACCGAATACATCACGTTTCCGGTTTGGCCGGGCCCGAGAACGAACTGCGAGTCTGTCTGATTGCCACGATCGATTCCCATCCCCTGCACGGCGCCAGGGTTGCCACCAGCAGCCTGGTAGGTATTTCCCAGGTTATCCACCATGACCATGGATCCGTCGCGGTAGGCAATGATTAGGGGTTCATTTGTCAGGTTTTGGAACTGGAGATTCATGCGAACAATGTGCCAGTAGCCCTGCTGGCTCATCGTCATTTGTGTAACCGCGGCGGCGAAGGGACCAGCATTGAAGCACTGCGGCCCGCAAGACCCGGCCACGGCTCCTCCACCTGGGGTGGTGTAAGCAGCATTGTTGAGAGTTGCTCCCGCGGCGCCATTCGGGACGTTTCCGCAAGGCAATTGCGGATTTGCGTTCATCTGATTGGGCTGCCCCCCGATGACTGGTATCTGCTGCTGAACCTGCTGTTGCACTTGTTGAGCCTGCTGGCTCCCTTGTTGCGCCGCGTTCTGGCCAGTTTGCTTTGCCGATTTCTTGATTTTCTGCCATATGCTTTCATTCTGTGGAGCCTGTGCGGCCACGTTGACCGAGACGGCTACCAGGGTGGCGACGAGAATAAGACTGATTCGCTTAGACCTTGCACGACGCATGTTTCTCTCCTCCGAGTAAATTTTCTTTCCCGACTTAAGCTGCTGACCTCTGAGATTCTTCGAACTTTCTGCCTTCACCCCCTACGGCGATCAGAAACTCCTTCGCCGAAATGACAGAGAGGTAGAGGCTGACGACAATCGAAAGATAGGTGCCGAACCCGAACGAAAACGCATTCATCATTTCGTCTTGAGCTTGCCTCTGAAGGTTTCCGTAGGGACCTTCAATGGCGGCGCCAAACGAACTCTGCATGCTGCTGCGAATGGCGATCCCTACGAGCACCATGAATGCGAGCGGCAACAGCCCACCCAGCGCTGCACGTTTGTCTTTCCAGAAGTGGTGAAGAAATGGACCAGCCAGTGCGGCGAAGGCGAGAAAGCCCCAAAAGCCGGAGCCCGGGTTGCCGTGCCGCTCCAGAGCCTGCATCGGATTCCCCGAGTTCAGATAGCCCAGCGCTTGCCAAAGCGTAAACTCCAACTTCCCCAGGAAGGGCAGCTCAAGAGAGGCGGCAGTTAGAAAAGACCACGAGAAGATGAGTAGGCCTGCCGCTACCAGCCGGGGCAATCCGAACTTTGCGGCCAGGCTCGCAGCCAGCGCCGCTCCTCTTTTCTTCGCCGCCGCCAGTGCGATCTCTGCCTGCTCCTTGGCGATCTGCGACTCCGGTAGCGCAGTAATGCCGATAATCTTGTCCAGGGAATCAAACTCGACCTCCACGGCGAGTCCCGGCTTCGGGGGAACTTCCGATCCCCACACGCCTTCCATGATGAATGGGTATTGACGCCCCTCCACTATCAACAGGCCGGGGCCGGCGTGCGGATCGCGCAGAACTTTGCCTCTCTTTGCCATATCCCTCCTTTGCAGATGGAACAAATAGCCCTACACGGGCGGATCGTCGTGTGATGTGGGAACCCCAGCACACGCCCCCAGGCAGCTCTTGCCTGCCGCCTCCCACCTCGCATTGCGCAAACCCACGGAAAAAACCGTCACTGACAGAGAGAAAATTTCGCGGTAGGCAGCGCAGATTGTTCCGGATCAATAACGAGTAGGCCAAGGCGGTCAGTGATTTGGGTGGCCGCGAATTGGGTACCCCGTCCAAAGCTCCCCTTGGGCGGGATTAGGCACCGAATTGCTTACACTTGGTTACTCCGAACGAAGTGAAAATCTGTCAGGCTTATCGGGAAGGGGACAGCTTCCGTCGTGTGCGCCACGGCGCTCTCCTCCGTGGCTTTGGCGGCTGAGAGTCGCGTTTTAAAATCCCCTGCAGTCTGCAGGAGACGAAAACCAGTTGTGAGACTCGCCCCTCGATGGTATTATTTCGCGATTCCCGGAACGGCTATGCACCTTCCGGCAAACCAGGGTTTTTTCCGGGTACTTTCCCTCCCCCGTATTAGGAAGCACAGGAAAAACTGCCATGCAAATGCGGGACCCCGGTAGGCGTGATAGGTCTTTTCCCAACGAACGCTCACCATTAGGCGGCGGAACCGACGACGGACGCCAAGCCCTTGATAATCAGTTCAGTCTGGCTTACGAGGAGTTGCGCCGCCTCGCATCCAGCGTGCGGCGCGGCGATCCCAGTGCAACTCTCAGCCCCACCGCATTGGTCAACGAAGCCTGGTTGAAACTAGCCAGCTCTCCACATCTGGCCTCCGCTTCCCGTCTGCACTTCAAGCGCATTGCCGCCCGCGCCATGCGTCAACTGCTGGTCGAGGCTGCCCGCCGGCGCAATGCACACAAGCGCGGGGGAAATGACGACTTCGCTGTGATTACCTTTGACGAGTCCCTTATGCAGACCGCGAAGTGTGGAAGCGAGTTGCTCGCGCTCGATTCCGCGCTGGACGAGTTAGCGCGTGTTCAACCGCGCCAGGCATTGATGGTGGAAAGCCGTTTTTTCGGGGGCCTCGATATCACCGAGACAGCTAACTTGCTGGGCGTTTCCGAAGCTACGATTCTACGCGACTGGCGCGCAGCCAAGGCTTGGCTCGCTCATGCCCTACGCGAAGTGCACTGAGCTGGCAGTCACTCTGCAAGTCACGGGTTGAAGATGGACAGTACTCGATGGGAGCGAATGCAGTCGCTGTTTCACCAGGCGGCCGACCTGCCGCATGGCGAACAGCCGGCCTTTCTCCAATCTGCTTGCGGCACCGACTCCGAGCTTATGGCCGATGTCCTGGCCATGCTCGAAGAAGATGCTAAAAGCGGCTCGGTACTCGAGCGCGGTCTGGCACCAGTTGCCAGTCAACTACTAGGCGAACCGACCGACTCGCCCCAAGCTTTCCCGGAGTTCGGCCCCTATCGCGTGATCCGGGTGCTGGGCGAAGGCGGCATGGGCGTGGTTTATCTCGCTGAGCGCAAGGATCTGCGCAGCCTCGTCGCCATCAAGGTCCTACGCGACGCCTGGTTGTCCCCAGCCCGCCGCGAACGTTTCGCCAGCGAGCAGTGTATGCTGGCGCAACTCAATCATCCCTCCATAGCGCGTCTTTACGACGCCGACGCCCTGGCCGATGGCACTCCATGGTTCGTCATGGAATACGTCGAAGGTGTGCCCCTCACCGACTATTGCAGTCAACACCAGTGCTCGATTGCACAGCGTCTGCAACTTTTTCGTGCAGTGTGTGACGCCGTGCAGTACGCGCACTGGCAGGCCGTCATCCACCGCGACCTGAAGCCCTCCAACATTCTGGTCAAGAATGATGGCTCCGTCAGGCTGCTCGATTTCGGCATCGCCAAGCAATTGGAGAGTCTGGACGCTTCGGTCAATCAGACCATGACCGGCCTGCGCTTAATGACGCCCGCCTATGCTGCTCCCGAACAGGTTCGCGGCGACAGAGTCGGCATTCACACCGACGTCTACTCGCTCGGCGCCATCCTGTTTGAGCTACTCACGGGTCAACTTCCATTTGATCTCTCGAACCTCACGCCCGCAGAGGCCGCTACCGTCATCACGGAGCACGAACCTGGCAAGCCATCGTCAATGGGGAAGTACAAGGGAACGGTTCCGAGTGCCTCTTCACTCGGCAAGAGCGCCTGGAGTGATCTGGACGTGCTCTGCCTCACAGCGATGCACAAGGATCGCGAGCGTCGTTACCGTTCCGTGGAAGCGTTAATGCGCGACGTCGATCATTACCTTCAGGGAGAACCTTTAGAAGCCCGTCCAGACAGCTTGCCATACAAACTCGGAAAGTTTGTCAGGCGCAATGAACGTGCTGTTTTCGTGACCGCCGCCGTGTTTATGCTGACGCTTGCCATGGCAGTCTTCTTCACGGTACACCTGGCAAAGGCCCGCGATACGGCCCTTGCCGAGGCTGCCCGAACCGAGCGGATCCAGAAGTTCATGATGAATCTCTTTGAGGGCGGAGACGAAGCCGCGGGTCCATCCGATTCCTTGCGCGTTGTGACCTTGGTGGACCGCGGGGTGCAGGAAGCGAAAACTCTCAACAACGATACCAAAATCCAATCTGAGCTTTATCAAAATCTCGGAACGATCTACCAGAAGCTCGGCAAACTGGACTACGCCGACTCGCTGCTCCGGACCGCCCTGGAGGAACGCAAATCAGTGTTCGGCGCCGATAGTCCGGAGGCAGCCGATGCTCTGGTAACACTCGGGCTTCTTCGCGATGCACAAGGCCAATTTGAAGAAGCAGAGCGACTTGTCCGTCAAGGCTTGGACATTGATAAGCGCAAGTTGTCGCCCGGTCATCCCGCGCTGGCCAGGACGACCAGCGCGCTCGGCAAAGTTCTCGAGGATCGCGGCTCTTATGCTCCCGCCATAGGTGTGCTGGAGGAGGCTGTCCGGCTCCAGTCCAAGCCTGGTGGACCAACCACCGATTTAGCCGAAACTCTCACAGAACTGGCCAATTCGCATTTCTACTCCGGTCACTACAACGAGTCCGAATCACTGAACCAGAAAGTTCTGGCCATGGACCGCCAGCTTTATGGCGAACGTCATCCTCATGTTGCCGACGACCTGATCAATCTCGGAGCCATACAATACGACGAAGGTCATTATGCCCAGGCGGAGCGTTTTGATCGCCAGGCGCTCGACATCACGCAGTCCTTCTTCGGAAATGACCATCCTGCCACCGCCTCTGCGTTGACTATTCTCGGACGCACACTCGTATCGCAGGGGAAAAATGAGGAGGCCGCCGGCATGCTGCGCGAGGCTCTTGGCATCGAGGAGCAGGTTTATGGCAAGGTCCATCCTCGTGTGGCGGGGACCCTCAACGAGCTTGGCAAAATCGCGCAGCAACAGGGCAGTCTAAATGAGGCCGAAGCGGATTTCAGCCGCATGGCCGAAATCTATCGGTCAGTGTATGCCGGCAAGCACTACTACATTGGTATTGCTCTTTCGAATCTGGCAGGCGTGTACGTCGAACGCAAAAACTATAGCTTGGCAGAGCGACTCTTCCGCGAAGCGATTCAGATTTATGCCGATGCGCTTCCGCCCGGCCACCTCAATGCAGGAATTGCACATGTGCGGTTGGGGCACACGCTTGCTCTCGAGCGACGTTATCAGGACGCGGAGGCCGAGAGTCTTGCCGGTTATGAAATCCTGATGAAGCAACCCAGCGCGCCCGAGCGCTGGCTTCAGACTGCGCGTACCGACCTGGTGCAGGACTACGAAGCATTGCATCAACCGGAACAGGCTAATAGGTTTCGTGTTGAACTTACTCAGCCGGCAGAAAAGCAGCACCCGCTTGTCTCCGTTAAACACTAATCAACCGAAAGGCCTGCAAGAATTCGCCGAAGTTCTTGCGCGGCTCGTTCTAGACCCGCCGCCCTTGCCAGTTTGTCATAAACTGCGCACACCATACCGCGAACAATCCTTAGCTCATCCTGCTTCTGCTTTTTTAGGCAGCGGCCACCTTTGAAATCGAAAGCTGCATGGGAGAACCGCGGCTCCGATAAGTCCGACATCAAGCATTGAGTCCCTGTTTGTCGGCAATCCGGAGGCGACCCTCTCCTGCATGAAGCCGGATAGGTCACGGGAAGTCGGCATGGCAGCGGGAATCCGGAAGCCGGTGCCGGGCAAGGGTCCCTCGATGTTGGCGCCTTTATCGAGACCAATCCGGAGGCGTTCCTCCGGATTGCCCATCACTCGCCCACACCAGCGGTGCCACAAAGCACGGCGAATGCCGCACGCTAGGAAACTTTTCAATGCCGTGCCCCCTGCTTGGGGGCTAAAATCCGCCCAAAGGAGCACACATGACCTCGCTCAGCAGGAACGCCAGAATCGCAGGACTCCTCTATCTCACACTCGTGACTGCGCCCTTGCGCCTCATCTACATTCCCAGCAAGCTGTTTGTGGCCGGGAATGCGAGCGCAACGGCCAACAGCATCGCCGCGCACGAGATGCTTTTCCGGCTTGGCATTGTGAGCGATCTATTCACCGCGACCATGGGCATCTTTCTCACGCTGGCCCTTTACCGGCTGTTCCAGGGAGTGGACCAAGGCTTGGCTCGGCTGATGGTAATCCTAGGCGCGCTGATGGTGACGCCCATCTACTTCCTCAATACCATCAACGACGCAGCTGCGCTGCTGCTCGCCCGTGGGACAGATTTCCTCTCTGTCTTCGACAAGCCGCAGCGCGACGCCCTCGTTATGGTGTTCCTCCGCATGCATGGCCAAGGGATACTTGCGAACGAGGTATTTTGGGGACTCTGGCTGTTTCCCTTCGGCCTGCTGGTGTACAGGTCGCGGTTCCTTCCGCGCATCCTCGGCGTCTGGCTGATGCTCAACTGCTTCGCCCATCTGGCTACGAGCGTCACCGGCATATTGTGGCCGCAATATGAGCAGAGGGTCTCCAATTGGGTTTTCCCAGTGATGTTCGGCGAGCTCGCCATCATGCTGTGGCTCATCATCATGGGTGCCAAGGAGCGGCAGCCCCTTGCGACCGCCGCCTGATCCTGCGGGGATTAGCACTGATACTGAACCACAAGAGTAGCGCTCTTGATCGCTCTCGGATGGTGGGCAAGTCGGAAGTCATCCGCGGCAGTCGGGTCATCACAGGTACTGACAAGTCGGCTTGTCGATCCTAACTTCCGGGGTGCCCGTTATGGGGGACCTGCGACTGGATCTGCCGTAGCCACTTGAACCGATGCCATGGCCGCCGATTTCGAGCTATAATCCGGGCCACTCTATGGCCCTCAATCCCGGCACCAAGCTCGGCCCTTACGAGATTCAGTCGCCGATTGGCGCGGGCGGCATGGGCGAGGTTTATCGCGCCCGCGATGCCCGGCTCGATCGCATAGCCGCGATCAAAGTTTTGCCCAGCTCGTATTCGGCTGATCGTGACCGGCTGCAACGCTTTGCGCAGGAAGCACGGGCCGCAGCGGCACTTAACCACCCCAACATCCTGTCGATCTTCGACATTGGAGACAACCATGGCTCGCCATATGTCGTTTCCGAGTTGCTAGAAAGTGAGAACGTTGGACTGCACTGTCATCCGGTGGGGACGCGAGTTCAGGAGAATCTTTAATGCCACGTTGGTCCTTCTGTAATCACTTCTTTGCGGCTACTTTGGCAGCCTTTTGCGTCGTTCTAACCAGCACCGTGTACGCGCAGAATGCAGCGGGTCCGCAACCCGTGCCGCTGCCTGCACCGGTACCCGCGCTGGTTGACCAGCCTTATGCCGGCACAATTTCTCTCAGCGTCGATCTAACGAACGTAAACGATCGCGCGCTGAATGTGCGTGAGGCGATTCCTGTAAAGCCCGGCGAGATTACGCTGCTTTATCCGCAGTGGCTCCCCGGGACGCACTCGCCATCGAATCCGGTCGTCAACCTGGCAGGGCTCATCATCACGGCGAACGGTAAGGGCGTTCCGTGGGTGCGCGATCGCGTGAACATGTGGGCATTCCACATCGACGTGCCGAAGGGTGCGAGCATGCTCGAACTCACGTTTCAATATCTGGCTCCGGTCAAGCCGCAGCAGGGACGAATTTCGAACAAAATCGCCGACCTCACGTGGAACAGCGTGCTTCTCTATCCGGCGGGATATTTCGCGCGGCGGATTCAATTTTCTCCCGAACTGAAGTTGCCGGATGGCTGGAAGTTCGCCACGGCGCTGGATGTGAAATCGCAGAACCGAGACGTAGTTCACTTTAAGGAAGTTCCGCTGAATACGTTGATCGATTCGCCGTTGTATGCGGGCGTCAACTATAAGCGCGTGGACCTGTCGACGGGGCCAGACAATCCAGTTTACCTCGATCTTTTCGCGGATAAGCCCGAGCAGCTGGAGATAACGCCGGAAGAACTGCAGTGCCACAAAAATCTAGTGATTCAGGCACAGAAGCTTTTCAACTCTCGTCACTACGATCACTATGATTTCTTGTTTTCACTTAGCGACTCAGTTGGCGGCAAGGGACTGGAGCACCATCAGTCGAGTGAGGATGGCACCCGCGCCAACTACTTTACCGATTGGGCCGCAGGCGTTCCTGGTCGCGCTCTTCTGCCGCACGAATACGTGCATTCCTGGAACGGAAAATTTCGCCGCCCTGCCGACCTCTGGACGCCGAACTTCAATGTACCGATGCAGAACGATTTGCTGTGGGTCTATGAGGGCTTGACGGATTACTATGGCAATGTCCTGACGGCGCGTTCCGGAATGCGTACGCCGGAGCAGGCACGCGATGTGATCGCGCAGATCGCTGCGACTTTCGAAATCAGCCCGGGACGCATCTGGCGTTCTTTGGAAGACACCACTAATCAGCCCATCATCTCGTCTCACAACGCCACGCCGGAGTTTTGGCCTAGTTGGCAGCGTTCCTACGACTACTACCCGGAATCGGACCTCATCTGGCTTGATGCCGACACAAAAATCCGTGAGCTTAGCAACGGACAGAAGTCGCTAGACGATTTTGCCAAGCTGTTTTTCGGAATCGATAATGGAAGCTACGCTACTGTCACCTATACCTTTGAAGATCTCGTCAAAGTCTTGAACAGCGTACAGCCGTACGATTGGACAGGGTTCTTCCGCACACGGGTTTACCAGGTCGAGCCGCAGATACCGGAGAACGGTATTACGCAAGGTGGCTATCGGCTGGTTTACAACGACACCGAATCGGAGTGGATGAAGCATATGGACAAGTCTCGTCCGACGAGCTTCGCTACGTCAGTTGGGTTTTCGGTGAAGGGCGGCGCCGGCGATGATGATAGCGACAGCGGTCAGCCCGGAAGTATCACAGACGTGCGGTGGGATGGTCCGGCATTCAAGGTAGGTATGACTCCAGAGATGCAACTGCAAGGCGTGAATGACCAAGCCTTCAGCGTTGCCAACCTGCGCGAAGCCATCGTTACCGCCGAGAACAGTCAAGCGCCCATCAGGCTTCTCCTGAAGCGGGGCAAGGAGCTCATTACCCTGACCGTGGATTACCACGGCGGACTCCGCTATCCGCACCTGCAGCGAGTCGAGTCGAGACCCGATCTTGTGGATACCATACTCGCGCCTGTGAAATAGGGGCCGAACACAACCGTCAGCGGCTTGGACGCTCCGCGACTCGGAAACAGTTCTGCGCTTGACTTTTGCGTATGTCAGAGTACGCCAGAGAAAGACGGCGATAGGCGGCTTCAAAAGGCCTGAGCGGCTAAAAGGTCATCCGCTCAGCGAACCCGTATTGTTTCCGAGGTGTCGGCTAACCGGAACCTATCCCCCTTCCACGGCGAGATTAGTCCTGTGAAGCGTGCAACTGGCGTTTGCCAGACAGGATGCAAAGGAACAGGGGGAGAGAGATGATGCTGGGCGCCGGTCGGATGACAGCTACAGCCCGCGCCGACATTGGTGCTCGACGTTCAAGCCCGACGGTGAAGCGTGGGTCC
>JAIQFZ010000243.1 GCA_020073015.1 Terriglobia bacterium
ATCCAGAGATAGGCTCCCGCGGCGTAGAGTTCCAGGCGCGGACCCACTTCCGGGTCCGCATCGCGGATGGATTCGAAGCGCTTGCCGTTCAGCGTGCCTTGCGGAGAGGGGGCGGCGGCCGCCATGCCGTGTTCAAGGGCCATCATGGCGAAGTAGGCGGCGGCGCCAAAGTGGTTGCTGTTGCGCACGCCGCCCACGGCCAAGCCGGAGTCGCGCGCCTTGGCGATTACCCGGCGCATGGCTTCGGCAGTGGCTACCTGGCCCACGCCATCTCCGCCATCGAGCAGCACATGGACAGCGCTCTCGCTCAGCACACGGGGGCGGGCACGGGGGTCAGTGCCGCGGGCGCGCATGCGATCCGCGTAGATCTTCATGCGCATCACCCCGTGGGAGTCGACGCCGCGCAAGCTGGCGAAGACGAGGTTGTCCGCGGTCAACGCGGCGTCCTCGGATGGCATCCCCAACTTGACGAAGCAGGCGCTGCAGAAACGAAGTAGAACATCGTGCGATGCGGTCCCTTGCATGATCAGGTCTCCAGTCTCTCTCTCAGCAGAAGTCCGCGGGAGAATACACGCTCACGAAGCGCTGCTCCCCTTCGGCCACTAGCCGGGCCGCTTCGGAAATGCCGGCCGCGATCTCCCGGGGCGTGCGGAGGATGCTGTGCTGGTCGTCGAGGAGCAAACCGCCGGGCCCTGACTGTCCAGTCGCCCATGCGCACCGGCGTGCCGAATTCCACCACGTGCATGCAGACGTGCGAGACACAGGGCCCGGCGGCGAAATAGTGGAAGCCGATAGTGCGCACACCGTCCACGTCGCGCACACAGCCATTGCACGGCTGCAGCCACAGGCCCTGCAACGCAACCGGAAAAGCCGGCGCCCCAGCAGTAACATGGAGCGCTGGCAAACGGGCAACCCGGTCAATGCTTCGTCCCCTCGCCTACTTCTGAGTTCTCCACTGGTTGAAGCAGTCGTACACCCTCTGGTCCACCAATGGCCGGTAGGTAAGATCCAGCAGCTTCTCCATGTCAGAAAGGAGGTCACCGGCTGCCGGCCCCTCTGCCGGATGGATCAGAATTCGGTACTTCAAATTGAGCTTTTCCCCGCGCTTGAGCGTCAATGTCCAATCGTCCCGATAAACCTTGTTGTCCGAGGAGGCGTACTCCTGGAAAACCTTGCCTCCAAAAGGACCCACATTAATCTGTGCGAAGTCCCTGATGTGCCAGCGATTGGGGTAGTTCCGGTTGGAAGGATGGTCGAACACTGCCACACCGATCTTCTCGCCTTGCACATCGCCAACCCAATCGACCCACGGTGCGCGTTGTCCGCGAGCGCCTGCCTCGTTGATGCCACCGATCGCGTTGACCAGCCGCCCATCGTAGTGCGTGTCGAAGGGCAGGCCCAGGCGAATCCCCAGGATGGCATCTTTGTCATCCAGGAATGTAACGTCCTCATTGGCCGCTTCCAATTGGAGGTCAATGTCGAACATCCGGCTGTCAGCCGGCTTGGTGTAGAAAGTCATCGTTCGCCGCTCGATAATCCACAACTGTCCCTGCTTGCTGAACCAGTGTGCCACCATCGAGAGCGTCCCATGATCGGCGCCATCGGCGGTGTTGACCTCTTGGAGCACGATGTTGCCCTTGATACGCTTCCTATAAAAAGGGGCGGGATCGTTTTCCCAGAAATCCTGCACGCCACCGGAGGGAGCGCTCAGCTTTTCGACACCAACGATCACTCCACGCAGGTGGGGACGGTCGACGGAATCCCCAGGTAGCGCATCGTGGGGAAATCCACGCGTGACAGCCTTTCCCGAGGCACTGATCAGTGGATGTAGATATGGCATAGCAGCGTTGTCCAGGACCTCATGGACCTGAACGACGAAACAGGATGGTGAGCTGCTGCGATGTTGGTTTTCATGACGACGAACTGTACAGCGGACCGGTTTGCAAAACCCCGTCGCCGACATTACTTTTTCGTCATGTTAGGGATCGGGACAACCCGCCCATGATCCATCATGTCGCTGGGGCCGGCGCGGCGCGATTCTCGATCCTGAGGTCGGGCTGACATGGGGAATGTGAGTGTGACTCTAGTGCCCTTGCCCACTTCACTCTCGATCGCGGTTTGGCCTCCATGGAGCGTAACGATTCCTTTGACGATTGCCAACCCCAGACCCATGTTACCAGGCTGCGAGGAACGAGACCGGTCGGCTCGATAGAAGCGGTCAAACACTCGCGGCAAATCCTGAGTGGGAATGCCGGTGCCAGTGTCGCATACCTCGATCCGAGCATGGCCGTCGTCCACTTGCGCCGCCAGCGTTATGCTGCCGCCGGGCGGGGTATGGGTGAGGGAATTCGCGACGAGGTTTGCGATCGCCCCTCGTAGGAGGCCCCGGTCAACGGCGACCACGACGTCGCCACCTGCGGCGGTGGAAAGCGCAACTCCCGCTTCGGAGGCGGCATTCGCATAGTATTCGCGCACGGCGGCAAGTTCCTCGGTGAGGTTTACGTTCTCTCGCTCCAGTTGCGTTCCTGGATTTTCGGCTCGGGCCAGAAACAACAATCTCCCAATGAGATCTGATAGCCGAACCGTCTCTTCAAGACATGACGTCAACGCCTCCTTGTATTCGTCGATCGATCGGGCTCGGCTCAGGGTAACTTCGGCTTCACCGCGCAGGTTGTGGATGGGCGTGCGAAGTTCATGCGCGATGTCGGCGGAAAACTGAGAGATCCTGCGGAAGGAATCTTCGAGACGGTCGAGCATGGCATTGAAGGTATCGGCCAGGGTGCCCAACTCGACAGGATACCCAGCGGCTTCGATGCGCGCAGAGAGGGTCGCGGACCCGATGTGTCGCGCCGTATCACTGATCTCGCGCACCGGTTGAAGACCACGTCGTGCCAGGAAATATGCGACCAGAGGGCAAGCGATGACCGTGATCGCCAGCATCATCAGCAGCCCCCGCCGATAGTTCGCCAGAAGCAACTTGTGATGCTCTCTGTCCCTGGCCGCTTGCACTAACCAGGTCTTCTCTCCGGATCCTCCCACCGAGGCCCGTGCCGCGAGCGCTCGATAGGATGTGCCTTCGAGTGACTGGACGTCAGTAACATGGCTGGGCTGGGAGTCTACCGGGACAACAAGTGTGAAAGCCCGAGGTGGGAGCAAAGCATCCATTCCCTCCGTGGTCAGGCTTGGCTGTCCGTGTTCGTCCAGCAACCGCACGTAGACCTGTACATCATCGCGGCGGTGGATTGGCGAATTCAAGTCCACTTCTTGTCTTAACTCGAGGATCGCTTGCGGCCGGTCACGCAAGATGGCTCGCAAGACCTGGACCCTTTCGATCAGCACCCGGTCCTCTCTTTGGGTGAGGTAGGCAGCGAGCCACCAGTAGAGGCTCCCCATCGTGAACACGGCGAGAAGCAAGGAAGCCACCGTGTACCAGGTGGTCAGACGCGTGGCCAGGGACCACGAGCGGCTACTGACCTTCTTCGAGGACATACCCTACGCCTCGCACGGTGCGGATCAACTTGCTCTCGAACGGGTCGTCTACCTTGGCGCGAAGGCGGCGCATGTGCACCTCGACTACGTTGGTGTGACTGTCGAAATTCATGTCCCAAACTTGCCCGGCAATGAGCGTCCGGGTCAGTACTTCCCCTTTGCGGCGCGCCAGGAGTGACAACAGCGCGAACTCCTTCGGCGTTAGATCGAGACGTTTGCCGGCACGCGTGGCTCGGTGTCGGGAAGAGTCTATTTCGAGATCGCCAATGCGCAGCGTTTCGGGTTGACGGACGGGACTGCGGCGCAACAGGGTTCGCACGCGCTCCAGCAGCTCGGCAAACGCAAACGGTTTTACCAGGTAATCATCCGCTCCCTCATGCAATCCTCTGACTCGGTCCTCGACGGCATCACGCGCCGTCAGGAACAAGACGGGAGTTTCTTTGCCGCTGCGGCGCAACTCGGCAAGCACCGACCACCCGTCTTTGCCAGGGAGCATGATGTCGAGGACAAT
>JAIQFZ010000122.1 GCA_020073015.1 Terriglobia bacterium
CGTCAAGTTCGACCGGGCTCCGGACGGAGACCTCGACGTGAGCATGCAGCGCGAAGTGCCCGACGCGGAGGCCGCGAGGGTTCCGGGCGATACCATCGCGGATCCCTCAAAGGCCAGTGAAGACAGTGACCGCGAATCAATTACAAATACACCCAACAAACTGCGGAAGAAACGATGAAGTTCTGTGGTAGGGACTTTCTCCAGACAGGAGAGATACTATGACCGACCCCCGCGTTCAACTAGTGAGGGAGTGGCTTCAGCGCCAACCGTTCAGTCTCAGAATACTCACGCTCATCCTCTTCATGGAAGAGGCGGTCAAGGATGAGTTTGGCGAGGATACTATGAATGGTTTCGACCGTAAACTTAAAGAGGCGTATCGAAAACTTCCATCGCCAGGGGGAGAAGCAAACTGAGTGAATCAACTTAAACCGTTCGCGAGCCCATCCATGCCCCGGTAACGAGTTGGGCCAGGCCCAAGCTGTACCAGATCACATCTCACGGTCAACAGGTTACAAACTCCCATGTCTCCTTTGATGCGGCGCAACTTCAGATGGCGGAACTGCGGTCAAAAGGACCACGGCCAATCTGACCCGGTATCCGCTTATATGTGGTACCTGCTCGCCGAGAAGACGGCCGCCTCGATGCACACGCAAATCGAGGAAGGGAAAGAAGAAGCTGACCCAGACGATGTCTCCGCAGGAATTGGCGGAAGCTGAGCGCCGAGCCGCTGAGCCGCTGAACAACCTGAAGAGCCAAACGACTTCCGAGGGCGTTTGTCTGGTGCCGAAAAAGGCGCTGATGGGGATTCCTTAGCGGTCTCCCAAACGCACCGGGCAGCGTACGGGCGCAACCGTCGCGGGCCCCCCCTCAAAAGTACCTGTCACTCAACCCCTTTCCCGTCTCATCGTGGGATCTTCTCGCCCAAGTACTATCGCAACATAGTACACAGTCTCTTCGTTGATGGATGGAGCAAGAAAAGACTCATGAACTTATTGCCAACCGAGCGAGAAGGGGCTAGCATTGCGGCATTTCGCTTAACGGACTGAAGTTGCTCTCGGGCCCGCGTTGAAGCGCGACACTTCAGTTCCAAGTCTCCAACTCTGTGTACCTAGAACGTCCGGGATCAGGATGGCCGGCACGTAATCAGTGCATGGGCTCTTCAGCCCGGACCTTACGCAGTCTCTCCCAGGGAGGGAGTAATGAACAAAAAGAACAAAGCAACACATGCAGGCGCCAGCATCCACTGGCTTTTTGTCGCATTGGTAGTCGTGATGGGTTGCGCGCTTCTGTCCGCTAGTACGGTGGGCGGCAACCTTGTTTTGCACAACACACCGCGCTACATTGCGACGGCGAAGAATCTCGGAGCAGCAGATCCAGCAAAGGTTATTGATGTAAGTATCTGGCTGCAGCTTCACAACCGCAGCCAATTCGATGCACTGACGCAATCGCTCTATGATCGCAGCTCTCCCAACTACCATCACTGGCTGAAGCCGAAAGATATTGCTGCCCGCTTCGGACCAACGGCGCAAGAGGCGAAGACTGTGCGGCAGTTTTTTGCAGCCCACAACCTGAAGGTCGTGAAGACGGGCCCGAGAAACTTCTACGTGAGAGCACGAGGCACGGTTGGTGACGTGGAGAAAGCGTTCCACGTGCAACTCAACAACTATCAGGTCGGCAATAGAACGCTCCGTTCCAATGTCGGCGATCCCTATGTCGACGGAGCAGCGGGGCCATTGGTGAGAGCCGTATCGGGACTGGATTCGGGAGAGTTCGAGCATCCGTTGGTGCAACGGCCGAACACTTTCGGTACCAACCAGCCCGCGGCTGCGCCTATGAAACTGGCAGCAACACCCGCTTCTGATTTCTTCACCGGGCAATGTTTGACGGGGACTGAGACGGAAACGTTTTCCAACAACAACGACGGTTCCTTGCCGATCGGGACGTATTCCGGCAACAAATTGAATGAGCAGAGCCCGACCAGCGGGGGCTGCGCCTTTACACCCCCGATGATCGCGGCCGCCTACCATCTGAATGGCTTATATGCCAACGGCTTCGACGGTACCGGCCAGACGATCGCGATCGTCGACTGGTGCGGTTCGTTTACGATTCAAGATGACGCCAATGCGTTTTCGGCGCAGTTTGGGCTCCCGCAGCTCACCTCGTCGAATTTCGCCATCACCTACACGGCTCCGAGCCTGTGCATCAGCTACGACCAGACGGAAATCAACATAGACGTGGAGTGGGCGCATGCCATCGCACCCGGCGCCAACATCAACCTGGTGGTTCCGCCGTCGGCCAGCTTTTTGGATGTGAACGAGGCGGAGTTTGATGTCGTCAATCTGGGTCTGGGCAATGTGATGTCGGGCAGCTACGGCTCGGTTGAATCGTTCACTGCGCAGACCGAACTCGACACCGAGAACATGATTAACGAGATCGGCGCGGCGGTGGGAATTTCCATGAACTTCTCCTCGGGAGATGACGGCGACTTCTCCTTTTTCGGAATTCCTCCGACGGTCTCCGCGCCGGCGGATTCTCCCTGGGCTACGGCTGTTGGGGGAGTCAGCCTGTCGCTGAATGCTGACAACTCGATTGCCTTCCAATCGGGTTGGGGAACGAATGAAACCCTGCTCACCGAGACGGGATTCATCTTCGATCCCCCGCTCTGGTTTGGCTTCCAGTTTGGTGCGGGCGGAGGTCCGAGCAACTGCGCCAAGCAGGACGCCAATTTTAATTGCCTGGCCGGGTTCAAGAAGCCGTCCTACCAGAAGAAGCTGCCGGGCAAGTATCGTCAAGTCCCGGACATCTCATGGCTGGCGGATCCGTTCACGGGCGCGGCCATCGTGATCAGCCTTCCGTTCCAGCTTCCTGCCCAGGTGTGGCAAGTGTGGGGCGGAACCAGCCTGTCGACTCCCATGTTTGCCGGGTTGTGGGCCATCGCCAACCAGGAAGCTCTGGCTGGGGGCGGAACCGAACTCGGTCTGGCGGCGCCGTATCTTTACAGCCTACCCGCCGGAACCATCTTCGACGTCGTTCCAGTTACCTCAAAGCACAATGTGAAAGCGTCGATTCAGGAACCGAGCGGCACCCTCAACTACAACCCCAACGATGTCATGGGCGGGGCGGCGGCCCCGAAGTTCGTCAGTGCGCTATGGGATTACTATCCGATCCAGTTCACTTCTCTGGCGATTTCCTTTGATAGCGACTGCGCGGACTTGCCCGCAGATTTCTTTGACGGCACTCCCTGCACCGATCCAACTCGGTTGCGCACCAAGGCAGGCTGGGACAACGTAACCGGCGTGGGAACGCCAAACGCACAAGCGTTCGCCGATTACTTCTACGGAAAATAACAACCGGCGAATCCTTGAACATTACCCTGCCATCCTCCGGGTGGCAGGTTTTTTTCTTGGCGGAATTCGGAAGGCCCCGGAGGAACTGGAGGAAACGGAGCGCCGAGCCGCCGACCGGCTGAAGAACCCGAGGAAGGAATCGACTTCCATCGATACCGTTTCGGATCCCAAGAAGAAGGCTTGAACCGGCGTACCTTAAGAGCTGAACCCCGGAAGCGTGGCACTGCGTTGTCCGGATTGGTTCATCTCTGCACTTCGAGCTCACCGGGTTCTATGCCGCCCTCATCGCCTGACTTGCCGCTCCATTTCACCTTACCCTTCTTCACGAGGCAGCCCAACCTCCAAGATTTGAACCACGATTTTGGTTCCGTCTCGTGCCAGATTTTCTGGACGTCTTCGAAGAGGATTTTGGACACCTCCGTCTGGCCCTCTCTCTGGAGTTTATCCATTTGCTTGAGCAAGTTAGCGGCGCGGTCGGTTTGGTCCTTCTGCCACGCTTTGGTGGCTTCCTTCGGACAGTTACATTCGTCCTTCAGCCCGATGGGATCGACGCGGTTCACCGGATCGTTGAGGACATAGCCGTAGAGGTTCGGATTTCCACCAGCAAATCGAATCGGATCTTTTGCAGTCCAGCGGCCGGTGCTGGCATCGTAATCTCGCTCACCGAAACGGACGAGTTTGGAGTCCTGATCGTACAGGCCACCGGCGAATCCGAAGGGCTGGAAGCCAGGGTTGGTGTCGCTGAGGACGTTGCCGAACTCGTCGTAGTCGATGCGCTCGATGATCTGCCCGGTACCGGAATTAACTAGCAAACGCGGGCTGCCCAGCTGATCGGGGAAAATGCGATAGGTCACACCGCCCGTGACCATGTAGTCGGGAGAACTAAGGCCGCTGCCGTAAACAAACTGGCTCACAATTTGATTGTTGGCGTCGAGCTGGGCGACGAGGTTGTTTCCATCGTAGAGAAATCCAGCAACCAGAGCGCCATTGATCTTCTTGCCGACGCGATGGTTCTCGGCGTCGATGATGTAGGTGATCTGGGTGCCGTCCGGCAGAGTGACGGCGGTCAGGTTGCCCAACACATCGTACTGATAGCTGGTGACCTGCGAGCCTACCGTCTTGGTTGCCAGTTCGCCATTGGCAGTATAGGTATAAGAGGCGTTGCCATAGGTGAGCAGTCGGTCCTGAGCATCATAGGTAGCGCTCACAGTGCCGGACGGCGTGGTGACGCTCAGCCGATTGGAATTGCTGTCATAACTGTAGCTGGCGATTGTGGCGGTTCCCTTCTTGACTGTAGTCAGGCGGCCCGCGCTGTCGTAGGTGTAAGTGTAGGTGGTGGCAACACCGCCAATCGTATCTTTCAGTTTTGTGATTCTGCCAATGTTGTCGCGCGTGTAGTTTGCCTTGTAGAGAACAGTGGTTCCGAATTTTGTGGTATGCGCCGTGGGTTCGGCATAGATGCTGTAAGCAATCGAGTCAATCGCTCCTCCTAGTGTTCCGCCGGTGTACAGAGCGGTCTTGGCATTGTGTTTTACAGTGATGGCTCCGGCCTTCTTTACCAAACCGTCTTTGTCGAAGGTGAAGGCAATGCTGTTCCCACCATCGATGGACTCGGTGCTCACCCAGAAATTGTTGTTGTAAGAGCGTCCTACGCTGCCCGCGACCGTACCTGTCCAAGTCGACCCAGTGGGCAAGGAGCCGTTATAGGTATAGGCAATCGCTTCTCCCCCCGACACCGATGCCGTGGCCAGATTGCCCGTGGTGGAGTTGTATCCAAAGTTGAGGGTGGCCGTGGGTGAGACTACCGAGGAGAGCCGTACGGCGGCGTCGTAGTTGTAATTGACAACTTGCCCGTCGGGACGCGTCATCTTCGTAAGCTCGCGGTCCGGACTGAAGGTATACGTGGTCGCCCCGCCACCCGTTACAACGGGCGGTGTGTAGGACGTGGGCAGGTTCACCCCGGAAAACGCAAAGCTGTGGCTCGATGATCCGGGCGGAGTGATCGAAGTCAGATTTCCGTTGGCATCATAGGAGTAGTTGACCATCCGGCCGTCTTCGAGGGTCGTCGTGAGCAAACGTCCATTGGCGTCGTACGTAAAGCTGCGCGTGAGATTGAGCGGGTTGGTCACACTCGCCAGGTTGCCACTGGCGTCGTAGGCGAAGGTTGTGTTGCGCGTCCCCTTGAGCAGCGACGCCAGCCGTCCCCGGCTGTCATACGTGAAAGTGGTTAAGGCCAGGCCGCTGGGTTGCACGCTGCTGATTCGCTCCAGCGCATCGAGCACCGTGGTGGTGGTCCGCGCTTGTGGAGTCGTATCCACGTAGGTCTTGGTGGCCGCGGTGAAAACGGAGGTGTACTTGCGGCCATTGACGGTTTCGGTCTCGGTCTGTGTGACCAGGCTAAAGGGATCGGCAGGATTGCCAAGGCTCATCGTGCGGCTTCGGGTGATGTTCATGGTCAGGCTGCCGCGGGTCAACGATTCGCTGGTGGTAATTGGAATCTGGATTCCCCACCGTGGATCGGGCCCGAGAGTCTTACTGTACGAAGTGCCATTGGGTAACGAGACGCTTTCCGACAGCTGTCCGTTCTGCTGGCTATCGGTCTCGGTCGCCTGCAGTCCAGTCGTCCAGGTATTGGTGTACTGCTGCGTGGTGGAGGAACTGGTGTTGGAGAATGCGACTTGATTGGAGTTGCTGCGTCCTTGAGCGGTAGTTTCGGCTACGGAATAACCAGAACTGTTGTCGGTCCGCGCGAAGTTGAGGACGCCGCCGGCGGGATCGGAGTCCTTGGTCAGGAAACCGTTTGCGTCGTACTGGAAGTTGTAGAGGTTCCCATTCGCATCCTTCATGCTGGTCAGCAGACCGACAGCCGTATTGGTCAACGTGACAGAATTGCCGAGCGGATCGGTGACCTGACTCAGGTACCCGTTGGCGTCCACGGTGAGCGTCGTGGTCTGCCCGTAGGGTGAAACAATCGCGGTGGGGTGCTCGTTGGCGTCACGCTGAATGGTGGTGACATTGCCACTGCCGTCGGTCACGGTGACCAGCTGGCCGCCGGCATCGTAGCCGAAGTTGTAGAGCACTGCGCCCGTCATCGGCAGCAGCGTCTGCACGTGCTTGACTCCGTCGAAAACATAAATCTCGCTGCCATCTTCCGAGGTGAGGTGCAGTTTCGAGCCGACCGACAGGGGCGCTTGCACCTGCGCGGAGTCGCGGACGCTTCCGTCTCCCAGAAAGAGCGCCTTGGGCACGACGGCATAGGGAGTGCAAGATCCACCGGAACAATAGACCATCAGCAGAGGATCAAGGGCATGATGGACGCTCAGCGTCCATCCGCCGAGACCGAGGGCATCTTTGACCGCGATCAGATTTGCGCCCGCCCGCCCAGCGGCCCGGCCGCTCTCGTAATGCAGAGAGAAGGGAGTGCCGACGATCGGAATGTCCTCGCCGAGACTCTGGTTGTGAATGCTTACCTCGGATCCACGCTGGTCTTTACAATCCTTGCAGTTGTCATCGGGAATGGGAGAAAACATCCAAGTCGCGGTCCAGTTGGCGTTGATGATGCCGGGATTGCCTTGCGCATTGTCGAAAGGAGGTAGCTGGTAGCTGGCGGAGCCGAACAAGAAAGAGGCAGAGGGAGGAAATGGTATCTGCTGCTCGCTTACACCGCCATCGCCAAACGTACTACCCCAGACGATGTCCTCATTGGCGGTTGCGTTGTTGGTAATGTACTGTCCGGGAACGGCGCCAAACGCTCCAACAAAATATTGGCCAGACGTGGGGACGATCTGGAGGGTTATGCTGTCCCACATGGGATCTCCGATCCCGGAAGCCGTCCACCGAAAAAAGGTGCCACTTGACGTGTCGGTGAAAACATCGTTGATGTTGCCTTGGCTCTTCATTTGGCCGAAACCGATAAACGGGACCGCCTGCCACACGCAAAAACCTTGCCCTGTAGCGGCTAGCTTGCCTGCCGCGACCGCATGTTGGTTGACAGTCTGAGTGAACTCGCCCGAGCTTCCGGTTCCGGTGCCATCCAGCGTCACAATTCCATAGACGTTCTGCGCCGACGCCCATGGCGCGGGGCAGTTGACCTGTGCAAGAGAGTACGCAGTTCCGAAAACGCAGATCAGGAACAGCGTCCCCCCAAATCGCCAGCTACGGCTCAAGCGCCCGAACATTAACGGGAGCTGGATAAATACTCGGCGGTAAGCGATGGACATGGCTCCTCCTGGGACTTGGTCGTGGGTCCACAAAACCCGGCTGTGGTTCACCCCTACCGATACATGTGAGAAAGAGGGCAAAATTGGCTCAATCTGCCAGGCAGAGTCTCGATGATTTCGGGAAATCCGAGTGTGGCGATGGGCGAATCCGTCGACGACTCGCCAGCAGCGAACCGTCGCCAATGGACGAGCGTACAGGGGTTCTCATTAGCTGGCAAAGTGATTCCGACGACCCGCGGCGCAACATCAGCTGGCCGAACGGCCAGGATAGTCACGGCCAATCCGATCCGGCATCGGCGTGTATGGTGGTACCTGCTCGCCGAGAAGACGGCCGCCTCGATGCACAAGCAAATCGAGGAAGGAAAGAAGAAGCTGACCCAGACGATCTCTCCACAGGAATTGGCGGAAGCTGAGCACCGAGCCGCTGAGCGGCTGAACAACCTGAAGAGCCAATCGACCTCCGCCAGCGTTTGTCTGGTGCCTAGTAAGAAGACGCTGACAGGTGTGCCTTAAGGCAAAAGGAAAGAGAGCAGGCGGAAGCCCGCTCTCTCTGTTGGGCGTCCTGTTTCTCGACCCAGTGGGTAAGGGCCTCGAGGTCGAGCGCCGGTTCGGATGCTTCCATTTCGTCCGAGGGGTCTGGCCACGACCCTCAGTTACTTGGAACTCCTTTCAGGATGTACCTTTGTCGTGGACACGAAGTTAATCTGCACGCCGGGGACAGTGAGCATGGCTCGAATTCCTTTGCCATTGTCGACGACCACGCCAACCAAGGCCCTTCCCGGTATCGGAGGTTGCGTGAGCTCGCCGGTAAAGGTGCAGTCAGGATTGAGCGTGTAGGTGCCAACGAACGTGGAGCCTCCGGGGGGGCTGACCACCGTACCTTCGATGACCTCCACTTCGTGGATAAGAACGTTTCCCTTTCCATCGAGGCTGATCGTTCCGTTGCTGGACGCGGTTCCAGGCGGAAAACCGGCCGCGTTGCCAGGGAATATAGTTCCAAAGCCGGTATATCCGTAAGTGCCTATGGCGTGGCAGCTGCTGCCTTGTCCGGCGTGAGCCGCGACGGCGCCAAACGATCCAGCGTAAAGAGCGATGAATAGGATGAGGGCTCCGGTGAGCAGAGGCGCTCCCGCAAATCGTGTCGCACTTGGCATTCTAATGGTCATGTTCCTTCCTCCTGTATTGACTGCGGCGCGCCGGTTGAAGCTCGCCGGTGGCCCGTTTTCGGGACAGTGGAATTAGTAGCGCCTAGCGTCGCTAAGTGCTTCACCACCTTCTTCTGCAATTGCCCTGCGGCCGTTACTTCTCATACTCCAGCAAGGCCGACCAAGGACTCGAGGGATCGACCGCGCCCATGCCCACCAGTTCTGTCGGCGATATGATCCAAAACACGATCGGCCGAATGGGAGCAGATGTGAGAGTGCCGCGCCCGTTGGCGGCCACAGTGTAAGTTCCAGTGAAGTCAAAGTGATGCAACCAATCTTGTGGGTCGCGAACTGAATCGCTGTTTACGTCCATGGTTAAAGTAATCCCACCAACTCCATCGAAGCTTGTCAGCCCGCAGTCGTTTTCTGCTTGCTCACTGGCTGGTGCCGCGGTAGCGGTGGGGAAAGTTCCGGCGACAGAAGCGAATGTAAACGCTCCAGCGCTTTGCGGCTTGAGGCTGCCGAACAGCACGTCCGTGCCCGAGGTTTGCATCAGGAACGCTTCGTTCGGGCCGAAAAAGTAGGCGATCTCGCTGTCAGTAGTGCCCGGTCCGAGCTGCAGGGCCATAGTGGAGCGCCCACTGGGGTCTTCAGAGTAAGATCCGGTGAAAGCCTTGTTCATGGTTCCCTGATACTGCCCCCCGTTATCGTCGATGGTGCCTGTCACGGAACCGGATCCATCGGACACCATCTGTCCGACTGCTGCGTGCACAATCTCCGCCCCATAGTTTGCGCGATTCACTCCAGTCATGCTGAAGATGGCAGGTCCGACGAATGATGTGGCAGAGAACGATCCGTTCTGGCGCCGGACTTCCCCGCTCAGCACCGGGACCGCCGAGCCGCGCGTGTCGGTCTGCACCAGCAGGATCTTCTCATCGGAAATGACGTAATAAGCGAAGTTCAAGTTACCCGTCACTCCGCTCGGTGCGGGCGACAGGGCTAGAGCAGCCGTCCCCCGGCCAGTGCTTGGGGAGGGGGCGCTAAACGAACCAGCCAGCGTGAGGTTTGTGGAGCTGACTTGGGGGTCAACACCAATATGCGTTTGTAGCGTAACGTCCATCTTGCCACTGCTGAACGCGCCGGCAGTATCGACAGTGAACCTCCCAACTGCTGCGATACGATTCGCGATGGCGGTTCCAGACATTCCCATGGCGTAGTCGCCAGCGAGGGCCGTCAAAGAGAATGCGGCCTTGTCCTGCAGCTCGAAGTAGCCTGTGCCGGAGATAGGGGCGCCGATTGGAGCAGCGTCGAATTTGATGAACTTCCCCTTACTGCCGGAAGCATCGACGGTCATGCGATATGTGGTAGCGCCCTGGGCGGTGGTGATGGTGAAGCTTCCACGACGGTCGCTGCCGACGCTGTAGGAACCGGTGAAGGGCACCGACTTAGACACGCCCGACTCGAGATTGATATCCTCCACACCATTGGTGATGTTGCCATTGGCATCGGCGTGAAAGTGACCGGCAGCGGTTACTCCGAGCGGCACGTAGTACCCTGGCTGGGTGGTTCGAATTTCCCAGCCGTTGAAGACAAAGGCATAGTCCCCTTCTGCCAGCGTGCCGGTGACGGAGACGGTGATATTCACCTCCGCGGTCTCGTTCGGGTCTGTAATCGAGGTTGCGGTAAGCGTCACCGTGGGAGGATTAGGCACGGTCGCCGGGGCGGTGTAAGTCACCGAACTGGGTGTTACGTTGCTCAGCGTGCCGCATGTACCGGAGCACGCCGGACCCAATGCCCAGGTCACGCCCGCGTGGTTGATGTCGTGCTGAACGGCAGCAGTGACGGATAGCGTTGCTCCCGGGATGACCGTGGCACCCGGTGGCGCGATCGAAACCGCTACGCACATATGGTGCACGGCGACACTATCGAACTTCGTGGGATCGGCCTTCGAAGTGGCGGTAATCCTTACTGTGGCCTCCGTGGGGATCAGCGAGGGAGCTGTGTAGAACCCCGTGGGAGTGATGGTGCCGCAGGCGGCACCTGTGCATCCGGAAAGGCTCCAGGTGACGGCGGTATTGGAGTGTCCGGTCACAGTTGCGGTGAACTGGTAGGTTTCGCCCGCACCCAAACTCACAGAATTTTCCGGGATGGCAACCGCTACTGGAGCGGCGTTTACGGGGTCAACCTTACCGCCGCCACAGCCGAATAACAGGGGGATAAGGACCATGACAAGTGCTAAACGTACAGATTGGAAAAAGTTTTTCATAACGGCCTCCTCGTGCTACTTCGGGCAGGCCCATTGTTGTCAGGCGGCAGCCGCAAGCCAATAGACGGCGGCTTGATTTGTCCTTAAATTTTGCATACCGCGCAACCCGCTGAAAACGCATGTGACAGACGTCACTGAACCACATGTTGGGACGGGTGTAGTATGCCCGAGGCAACTACCTCAGGAGCAGGACAATGTCTACCACCGTCCGCTTCGACTGCTATGAAGTTGACCTGCCGGCCGGCCAACTCTACAAACATGGAATAAGAATCAGTCTCCGCGACAAATCATTCCAGGTATCCAGGTATTGGCGGCACTGCTCGAACACCCCGGAGAAGTAGTGACACGGGAAGACCTGCGCCGGCAACTTTGGCGGGAAGAGGTGTTCGTCGATTTCGACAATAATCTGAACACCGCCATTGCCAGATTGCGGGAAGCGCTGTGCGACTCGGCCGATCATCCACGTTTTATCGAGACGCTGCCCAAGCGCGGCTACCGCTTTCTGGAGAGTGTTAGTGAACCGCCTCGAACACCGGAAAAAGAGACGGCGAAGCGCGCCCGACTCGCGGTGCTGCCGTTCGTCAACTTGAGCGGCGATCCCGCTCAGGAATACTTCAGCGACGCGATGACCGACGAGATCATCACCGAGTTCGCAAAATTGGCGCCCGAACAGCTGGCTGTGATTGCCCGCACCACCGCCATGCACTACAAGGGCAGTCACAAGGATGTGGCCCGGATCGGCCGCGAGTTAGGCGTGGACTACGTCGTAGAAGGCGGTGTCCGCCGCACCGACGATCAGGTCGGCATCAACGTGCAGCTGATACAGGTCAGCGACCAGGCGCACCTGTTTGCCAAGAAATACAATGCTGAGCTGCGCGATATTTTCAACGTGCAGAGCTGCATTGCGCAGGAAATCGCCACGCCTATCGACATCGCAGCCTTCACGGGCCAAGTTCGTCCCGAAGGGGTCGTCGGCCGCGCCGCGAGGAAACCGACCAACGATCTCGCAGCCTATGACGCGTACATTCGGGGCCGCTACCATCTTTACCGCTGGACTCCTGAGGGTATAGCCAAGGCTAAACAGTTGTTTGAAGAGGCGGTTGCACGCGACCCCTCATTTGCGCTTGCCTACGATGCGCTCGCCGAGACCTACTGGCACATCGGTTTCCTGGGGTTTGCGCGACCAAGAGATGCGTTTTCTGCTGGCGTCTTTCCCGCGCTGCGGGCCCTTGAGATTGACCACATGCTGGCCGAAACGCACGCCCTGCTCGCCATGTTCCGTAAAGAACTAGACTACAACTGGCCCGAGGTCCAGCGGGAAATGGCCCTCGCACTGGACCTGGATCCGGTATCTCCGGTAGTCCGCTTCCGTTACGCGCTGAGTGGTTTGATGCCGCAGGGGCACATCGACGAAGCAGTAGCGCAACTCGAACGCGTACTTGAATCCGATCCCCTGTCTGTGATGACACGGATGTGGCTGGGGGAGATTATGTACCTCGGGCGTCAGTATGAGCGGGTGAGGGAACAATGCCGACTAATGAAGGAACTCGATCCAGCGTATTTTCTCACCTACTTTGAACTGGGGGAGGTTGGTTGTGAGCAAGGCGCATTTGGTGAGGCCATCTCTGACCTGCGCAAGGCAGCCGAGCTTTCGGGCAATGCCCCCCTGGTTCTGGGCTGGCTGGGCATGGCGTTAGCCAAAAGCGGAGATGTCGCCGGGGCGCGAGAGGTGCTCGCCGGGCTTCATGCCGCCGCTACCCAGGTGTACGTTCCGCCGACCAGCTTCGCCTGGATTCACCTCGGCCTCGGGGAAATCGACCAGGCTTTCACCTGGATGGAGCGGGCGATTGATGAGCGCGACCCGATCATTGTGCCCATCAAGAGCTACCCGTTCCTGGATCCGCTCCGCGACGACCCGCGGTTTGCTGCATTGCTACGCAAGATGAATCTGGAAACCTGATCTGAGTTTTTCGCGCGCCCGGTACTGCGGCCGCGCTCTATAGGTGGTGCGTATGTGTGGAAAGGCTCTCATCCTCCTCGTTCTTCTGGTCTTCATATTCATAATGTCTACGCCGTTGCTGGGTCAGGTCGACTACTCGACTGCGACCCTGACCGGAAGGATTTTGGACCCGCAAGAACTCCTGGTAACGGGCGCCAGCGTAATCGTAAGCAACCCCAGCACGGGTTGGAGCCGAGTCGTGCAAACCGGAGTTGACGGAGTGTACCGCGTTCCGCTCCTTCCACCGGACACGTACAAACTGCAAGTGCAGGCAACCGGTTTCGCTGCCGCCATCGCCACCGTTTCGGTCTCGGTTGGCCAGATCGTGAACTATGACGTCCACCTGAAACTTGGCTCGAAGAGCGAAACCGTGGAAGTCAAAGAGGAGACGCCGCTGGTTCAGGTTGAACAGACGCAACAGTCCAACACGATCAGCCGGCGGCAAATCGCCGAACTTCCCAACCTCAGCCACCTCTTCACCGATTCGGTGTTCACCTTGCCGGGAGTCTCCAACTCCGACGCGCCGCGCTCGCAGGTGGCGGGTTTTTCCGGGTTCGTCAGTTCCGGATTTTCGGTGGGGGGCGGCAGTGGCCGCCATAATCTGGTCACCATTGATGGCGGAGAGAATGAAATGGGTGCTGGCGCTCTACGCAACGCCCACGTGCCAGCGGATTCGGTGCAGGAGTTCCAGGTCAACCGGAGTTCGTTTGCAGCCGAGTTCGGATTCACCGCCGGCACCGCGGTGAATGTGGTTACGCGCAGCGGCAGCAATCAATGGCACGGCAGCGCTCATGCCTTTTTCGGTGACCAACATACCAATGCCACCAACTACTTTGCGCTGAAGTCCACGAACAAGGCTTTCGAGCAGAATCTGGCAACCGGGTTTGACCTGAGTGGTCCGCTGGTCAAGGACAAGCTCTTCTTGTTCACCGCGTTCGAGTTCATAAAGGTTGACACGCCGCAGTTTCGCAGCTATGCCACCAGCACTGCCGCCCAAGGCGTCCGGTCCAACGCTGCGCAACAGAACTATCTGAAACAGCTCACGGGCTCGGGCGACCCGGTGCTCAGGGAGATCGCTGGGCAACTTCAGTTCCTGTTGGATCCCGCCAACTTTCCCAACACGGCAAACCTGCTGGTCCCCAACACCGGAGCATTCAATGACTGGAAGAAATATCACAACTTGGTCACGCGAATTGATTACCAGCCCACGGCAAATGACACCATCACGGGACGGTTCTCGTTCATGGAGGACGATGGCAGCCGCATGGACCTTCTGGATGCGTCGAATTCGCCGGATGATGCGACCCTGGGGTACCAGCGGGATTACACGCTTCTCGGCGCCTGGAACCACATCTTCACGCCGCGGTTTCTCAATCAGCTACGAGTGCAGGTCGTTCCAAGCGAGCCCATCGATGCTCCGGTGGTTTCCCCGCACACCGCGTACCTGAGACTCGCCGGATTGGGGCAGTTCGGAGGCGAGCATTATCAGCCGTTTTCCGCGTTGGAACGCCGCTTTCAATTCGAAGACAGCGTGGTCTTGAGCCAGGGCAAGCACACGTTCAAATTCGGGGCTTCCTACCGGCCCTTCACCTACTGGGTGAGAGACGAGCTATGGTTCGGCGGGGAATTTCAGTTCTTGGACGGGGCCATCCCGATTGTTGGTGGGCTGGTTCCGCCGACTTCCCCAGCGTATTTGCCGCTGGTGAATTTCAATGTCAGCCACGGCTTGCCTCCCAGCGGCGACCCGGCCACCTATCTGAGTGCACTCGAGACCTTTGACGCGGGCATTCCCGTGACCTTTCGGCAGGCATTCGGGAACCCCCAAGTCAGTAATTGGGAACATTACTTCGGGGTCTACGCGCAGGATTCCTGGAAGATTTCGCGGGGCCTGACGGTGGATTTCGGGGGCCGCGTGGATCTTTATGCCGCGCCTTCGCCCGTCCCGCGCCAGACCTATTTCTCGCCACGCCTGGGGTTTGCCTGGAGCCCCAGCGGTGACGGCAAGACGGTGATTCGTGGAGGCGGCGGAATCTTCGTCGCTCCCATTCCGTTCTTCATTGACTATGTCGTCAACTTGCTGGGTGAAAACAAAGGGCACATCAACCAAGTTGCAACCAACCTGAGCGCAACCGACCAGCGCGTATTGTCTCTTTGGACAAGGCTCACGGGTTGCAATCCGGAGCAGCCCTGGCTATGTGCCAAGCAGCCTCCCTTCCCTCAACTCCAGGCCGCTGATCTGAACGCGCTGGGCATAACCATTGGACCGGGTCAACCGGGACGGGTCGTCTCCGACCTCATGCAGCCCTATAAGAATAACTACTCGATTCAGGCGAGCCTGAGCGTGCAGCGCCAACTGGGAAGTAACATGGCTGTCGAGTTGGCGTACCAGATGTCGCACGGCCTCCACATTCAAGTTCCGCTTGATACCAACGCCAAGGAAATCGGAGTGATCGATCCCTTCGTCGGTCCGATCTACACGCAGGTCAATCCAGACCTGGTACAGCTCATGTCCTACTCATCCATCGGGACTTCGATCTATCACGGCTTGATGGCGTCGTTGAGCCGGCGCTTTACCCGCGGTCTTCAGTTCCAGATCAACTACACCTTCAGCAAAACCATTGATGACAATATCGACTTCAACAATGACTTCATGCCCTTCCGGCCCACGCGGATGAGCCTGGAGCGCTCACTCTCGGTGTTTGATATCAAGCACAATTTTGTTGCCAATGCCGTCTACGCGACCCCCTTCAAGCCCGGAGGCAACCTCCTGTCCCACCTGTTGGCGGACCTCACCATCTCGCCGATCCTGTTCCTGAGGAGCGGCATTCCATTCACCGTCAGGGTACCCGGCATGCAGAACGGCACGCTGGGCGAATCCCTGTGGGCGCGGCCCTGGCATGCGGGCCGCAACACGGGCATTGGCCCAAATTTCTTTTCGCTGGACATGCGAGTTAGCAAGTCGTTCTTCCTCAACCGGGAAGCGGGACGGAGAATCGACTTGCTGGTACAGGGCACCAACATTCTGAATCACACCAATTTCAGCGCGGTGAACGATTCTTTTCCTGCCAATCCGACCCCGTTCCATGTCGGTAGTCAAGTGGTGAACCTCCTAGATGGGCCATATAGCTTTCACGGTATTCGGGGCCTTGATGCTTCTCAACCCTTGGGGTTCAAGGCTGCGTTTGATCCGCGGCAGGTACAATTTGGGTTGAAGGTCAATTTCTAACTAAGTGCACGCGCGCTACGTGCCCCTTGTGCTGGGCTGGCTTGGCAGGATCTTCAACCAACTGTCGCTACATCGCCTTAACGCTAACAACCGGTCGTTTGAGTCTATGAATGCTGGGCGACCCACACAGCGGGAGTGAGGTCTGGGAGGCGCTGGATCGGGAGATCGCTAAACCCGGGGAGAACCGCGGCCAAGTAGTCGCGTACGGGGAGTTTCAACCTGCGGCAGCTTTCCACGACCGAGAGAATCGCTGCAACCTTAGTTCCCGCCTGTGGACTACCGATGTGTATCCAGTTCTTGCGGTTATGCCGAGATTTGCATAATCGCAATTATGCACAGTTGTCGATTATGCGCAGCACCGTAGCCCGTCGGCCTGGCGGGCATGGTTCCATCGAAGTCTCCGAGCTCTGGCACTGCGCATAATTTCACAGGCTCTCCAAGAACTTCATCAACGGATCTGGAGGGT
>JAIQFZ010000123.1 GCA_020073015.1 Terriglobia bacterium
TCTATGCCGCTGATACGAGAAGGAAAGCCATTTTTCATCTATGCGCTGGTTTGCCCGCTCACCTTGGAAGTTAAGTACGTGGGACAGACCATTGACTTGGAGCAACGCACGCGGGGCCGGGCACATCACGGCAGCGGGAAATACAACGCGCCCCTCACTCAATGGCTACGGACTCTCGGCTATCTGAAGCCGTACCGCGTCATTTTAGAGCGAGGGATTAACCAGCGTGTGGAAGTTGCGGCCACGGTGCTTGACCGTGCGCACATCCGAGGGCGCAAGCCGAAAGGCGTAAAGACCACGCGGCTTTCAGCCTGCCTTGAGGCGAAATGGATCAAGAGATTCCGGCGTACCATCGTGAACAAGAACAAGGCGGGTGAGATTGGGGCTTATCAAGCATTGGTCAACCCTCCGCTACCTTGGGGCAACGATTCCGACGCCCCAACCGAATTTCCGGCCCGTAGTTATACGCGGCGATGCTGACAGTCCCGCAAATCGCAGCCATGACGGGCCGCTCCCGGCGTACAATCATCCGTTGGTTTGAGGATGAGCCGGGAGTAGTAATCGCGTTGGACAATCCAGAGACGCTGCACAAGAGGCGCTATCGGACTATGCGCATCCCCAAGGCGGTCTTTGAGCGGGGTGATTCAGGCCAAGAAATCGTGCTAATTTGTGCTAAGGACCCGCCTTTGTGCGGTAACCGTGGGAAATATGGCATCCTGAAATCAGTAACTTGCCTATTTTCAATACCGGTGCCCGGTTCGATTCCGACCCGCGCCTCCAGCGAACTAACGCTCACCCGCCTCTGCCATCTGCAGGTCCAGGCTGACGCGCTCTCCGTTGATCAACACCGATCCCTGATCGATCAACTGCTGTCCAGTACAGTCGTAGGTCTCGTAGCATCGCAGCGCCTCCACCGGGAAGAAGAACTCCACCGCCTCGCTACCCTGCGCCGCGGGCGGCTTGTCACCCAGGTGAATCGTGGTGCTGAAAGCGATGCCATCGAAATCAAGGTCTCCCTTGAAATAGGCCATCATCGGCCGGACGAGGTGCGAGAGGTGGTCGTCGAAGGCCAGTGCCGCCATTTTGTAGCGGCTTCCTGCCGTCGCGGCGGGCAGGGTGGTGTTGACCGAGAACTCCAGATAGGCGTTCCTTCGGAACGCGACCATCGCGGGCGGCGCATAGGAAACAAAATGGGCCTGCGGATCGAGTTCCTTGGCGACCAGGTCAATCATTTTCTGATCTGCAGCTTGGATCTTGGCTAGGGCTTCCGGCGAGGTGTCGCGCGTCGGAGGCGCAGGGGCCGCAGCACGTGGTGCCGTCCTGGGCGCGCCGGTGGCGGTGGGCGTTGCTGATGACTTACCCGTTCCGGCATCTTTCCCCGGGGTACTTGCAGCATCGAGTTGCTTGGCGGCTTCCTGCGCAGCCTGGTCGCTGAGGTAGAGCACGAACGGTTCGCCATTAAAAAAGAAATGGCCATCGAGCAGCGCTGCCTGCCGGTCGTTCTCATTCTTGGCGCTGACCAGCCGTATCGCTGCATCTTTGGAAAGCGCGAGCACCAGGTTTTCCGGGCGCTCAACGCTCATGCCCATGGTTTTCCCGCGGACGTGATGCGAGATTTCCATGGCGAATCCCTCCACGTCCGGATTGTCCTTCAGGGCGGGTACCGCAATCTCGAGAATCGGCAGCATCACGTCCTGGAAGGTGCGCAGCGCGCGATGGCTCTTATTCACGAGTTCCGTGGAGTAGGACCCGAAATAGTTTCCGGTAAGCTCGACTACCGTCATCCCGCCATAGTTGTCGAAGCGCAGCGAGCGCTGGTCGGCGCGCTCCTGCTGAACCAGCTCCAGATCAAGCACTCGGCTGAAATAAAAAGGGAAGGGAAAGATGTGGCCCTGGATCTCGGCCCCAACCGCCTGCAGCTGCTGGAAGTTCTTTTCCTGCAGCGCGCGCATCTGGGGGTTCTTGATTTCGGCGGGGGTCAGAGCTTGGCCTGCAGCAAGGCAAGTCAAACCCATAATGAAAACAGCCAGCCAACACTTACTTTTGCGCGTAAACAATCCCGGGAGCTCCGTATGGAGGATCGGAAACCATCCGAATGTAGGCGATCAACGCCTGAATTTCGGATTTCGACAAAGTATATCCGTACGGAGCCATCAACGGCGACTTGTTCAGCGCCGGTCCGCCATGCGAGATGATCGCAGTCAGGTCGGCATCGCTCAACTTGTTCAGCGTGTCGCCTTCGGTGAACGGGTGCGGCTTCACCTCCAGGTTGTCGTAATTCGATACCCGCTGGGGCGTCGATTCCTGGTTGTGGCAGCGGGCGCAGTACTGATCGTTCAGTGCGCTGCCGAGCATTTCCTGGTAGCCCAGCCCGATCTCTTCAATCTTGAGTTCGACGCTCTTGCCGGTCTTGGTCGTTGTGCTCGCAACCAGTTGGTATCGTCCCGTGATCGTGCCCAACGAAACATTGGTGGTGAACTGTCCGCTGGAATCGGTGAGTCCGGCGGCGGGGTCAAGGTAGGTGCCATTCGGCCCGCGAATGACGACCAAGGCCCCGGTTACGGCGTTCCCCTGTTGGTCGTTGACTTGCACGACCACAGGTTGAGTGAGTAGTGTGCCCACTTCGGCGGTCTGTTTGCCGCCGCTCGACTCCACGATGGCAGCGCCATAGGCGGTCGGTTTTGGCAGAGCCGCAGAGGTCGCGGATGGCCGCGAGCATCCCACTAACAAGCCCGTGACAAGAACCGTGACAAGAACAATGACCATGCAGGCGGTGCGCCTCATCGCTTCTTCGCCTCCTGTTTTTCGCTTCCTTTCTGACTCATCAGAAACGCAGTCAGCGCGCGAGCATCTTCGTCGCTCATGTTGCGCTTCGGTTCCTGCGTCCCGGGCCGCAGCATCGACGGATCCTTCATCCAGCCGTAGATCCACGCGGCCGTCAGCCGGGAGCCAACGTGCGTCAGAGTCGGACCGATATAGCCCTTGTCTTGCTTCGTATCGATAATGTGGCAGGCCTGGCACCCGTATTTCGAGTAGTAGAGCTGCTTGCCCAGTTCGACCTGCCCGGGCGCATATCCGGCCAGCGGCATCGAATCGCGATCGATCTTCGGCGACTGGTAGACGGTCATGATGTAGTCGGTCAGCGTATTGATCTCGGCATCTGTCAGGTTGAACTTCGGCATGCGGCGGATCAGCGCCGGCCGCAGCGTATTCGGATTCCGGAAGAACTGCACCAGCCACTCCCGCTGCACCGAACTGCCTTCCCAGGTCAGATCGGGAGCCATGTCGCCGCCGCGTCCGTTGATGGTGTGGCACTCGAAGCAATTTAGATCATTGATCAGCTGTCCCGCTTTGCCAGCTGGCTCGTAGTGCGAGACGGGGAGAGCCGGCACTGTCTTCGCCGCCGGCATCGTCAACGCGCGCTCGTCGTGCGAAAGCAGCGCGTTGACCAGCGCGTCGATCTGGGCAGCATTGAACGTGTACTGCGGCATCTTCAGCGAGGGCCCAAACGCCCGCGGCTGCTTGACCTTCGCGCCGATATAGTCATACAGCGTATGCGGCACCCCGGGAGCAAACGCCAGTTGGTTCACCGGCTTCGAGCCAATCTTGGTGAGTTCCGGCGCAAAATTCTCCGGGCGCTTGATTCCGTTGATCTCGTGACAGGAAGCGCAGCCATAGTCGTTGACCAGCCGCTTGCCATGCGCAATCTGATCTGGAGTAGGGGCCTCCAAGTGCACATTTGCCAGCAGGTCGGCGTCCGTTTTCGCCAGCAGGAATCCAGTCAGTTCACCGACTTCCTGATCGGTGAAACGGTAGTGCGGCATTCCCGTCGGCGGATCATAGTCATGCGGGTTGCGCACCCACGCCTGCAGCCACTCGGGTTTTGCTTTGGAGCCGATCTTCGTCAACTCCGGTCCGACATTGCCGCCGACCAGGTTCCCCGCAGCGTTCTGCACCGCGTGACACGATGCGCAGAAGGATTCGCCGTATAAGCTCGCTGCCTTCGTCTGCAGCGCCGCGTTATCCTTCACTTTCTTCGCTTCGTCGAGCGAAGCCTGCACTACCTTCAGCGAGGCCGGCGTGCTCGAGGACGTCAAAAATGCCGAGATGTCGCGGGCATCATCGTCGCTCAGCCTGAAGTTCGGCATGGTGGCGGTGGTTGAATATGCTTGGGGATCCTTGAGCCACGCGTAGATCCACTCCCGCGTGGTTTTGTCCGCGATGTGAGCGAGCGACGGTGGATCGTCTGTGCCGGTGATCACGCTGCCATCGGGCCGCTTGATCGTGTGGCAGTGAACGCAGCCGTACTGGCTCAGCATCTGACGGCCAAGATTCAACTGCGGCGTCCCTTTCAGATCTTGTTGGTGGCACTGCCCGCACGAAGATTCCAGGTACTTCGCGGGCAGGAGCGGTTCCTCCCACGCCAGCGTGCTCTTGTGGGCCTCCTCGACCGAAGTGGCCGCGCCTTGTCCACGATGACAGATCGAGCACCCCATCTCTTCCGGCTTATGCGGAATCACCGGATGGGGCCGGTAGGGCTGCGTCGTCACATCCTTCAGCGTGGTTTCCTTGAGCGCACTGTGGCACGTCGTGCAGCGATCGACCACGCCCATCTCGGGGAGCCAGATCTGCTGAATGCCGGGTTCGAAGTGACGCCGCAGCGTGACTGCATCGCTGCGTTTCGAGATCAGCCGCTCGTAGCCGCGCTGGTAACGATGCCAGTCGGCGAAGAAATGTTTCGCCGGAGCAACTGCCAGAAGCAAGAGCAGCAGCAGGCTTGTCCAACCAAACGTGCGCACAATATCGCCAAAGAACAGCTGGCGGAGTTTTTCTAGACGGTCTGGGAGCCTCACTTAACTCCTCCAGGGCCAGACCACGGCCACACCCAAGACCAGCCGGGGCCACGGAAAAGGGTGCCGACCGCCGTTAGCACCACCAGTTCGAATAAGAACCAGCTCATGATCCAGAATGAAAGCGGCTTGGCCGCAAGGGAGCGGCGAAATGCTGAAGGCGAATTTGCCGGCGTCGTGGCAGCCAGCGCCATCAGCGCCACTGTGATCACCGTGGGCACGAGCGCCACGATGACATCGAAAATGATCAGAAAGATGCAAAACGCAATCGAGACAGCCCAGAAGATCTTCAAGCGCTTGTCGCGGTCTTTTGCAAACAGGCCCTCGGCCTCGATGTTGATGTTGAAATAGGGAATCACAATCAATGCCAGCACCACCAGAGTGGGCACCAGAACTCCCGCGACGACGGGCGGAAAGTAATGCAGCAGTTCCTGCAGACCGAGGAAGTACCAGGGGGCCTTGGCTGGATTCGGGGTGTGCGAAGCATCGGCCAGCCCTTCCAGCGGCGCATTGAAGAACAGCGAGATCAGCACCAGTATGCAGGCGAGCACTTGCACGGCGATCGCGGCCCGGAATAGCACTTCCGGAAACGACTGCACGATGGACTCGTCGTGCGCCTTCACCTGCGCGGAAGTACGTCGGGTGACGAACGCAACCCGCACCGGAGATTTGCGCTGGTCCGAACCTACCCTAGCGACGAAATCTTTGGAATCAGGCGTACTCATAGCGGTGGCCTCGCGGGAGCCGTGGTCATCACTACATCCGGCTCACTGTGACGCGCATACAAGCCGCCGTCTTTGCGAATCCGCCAGAAATGGATCGCAACAAAGAACAGCGCGGCTAAGGGCAGAATCATGCAGTGCAGCACGTAAAAACGCAGCAGGGCATTGGCGTTGACGAAGTGTCCGCCCAGCATCAGGAAGCGAACTTTATCTCCCATCAGCGGCACCGCCGAAGCGATGTTCGAACCCACCGTGATTGCCCAGAACGCCAACTGATCCCAGGGCAGCAGATAGCCGGTGTAGCTGAGCAGCAGCGTGACCAGAAGCAACACCACGCCAATCACCCAGTTGAATTCGCGCGGCGGACGATACGCGCCGCGGTAAAAGACGCGAAACATGTGGGCGAACACCAGGAACACCATCGCATGCGCCGACCAGCGGTGCAGGTTGCGCAGGAACTGTCCGGAGGAAACCACGAACTGCAGGTCCTTGGTGTCCGCGTAAGCCTGTGGCACCGAGGGATGGTAGTAGAGCATCAGCAAAATTCCTGTGATGACCAGGATTCCAAACGTCCCCAGCGTCAGGGTGCCCAGGTACCAGGTCGCATTGAACTCAAGCATCCGTTTCCGCACTTTGGTCGAGAGCAGGTGCAGAAAGACGTTCTGCTGAATCGCCATCGAGTTGCGGAGTGTGCTCTTGCCCGTGCCACCTCGAAACACCGAACGCCAGACCTTGGTCTCGCGCAATTCGTCGAAGTATTTGTTGAATGTTGTCATGCCTAAACCCTCACGAACTGCAGCGGCCGAATGTCCTCGGAGCGATCGACCATCAGTTCGCCATCATCGCTCAGCCACATTCGGAGCCAGGGAAGCGGCCTCGGAGCGGGCCCCTCGATTTTTTCTCCGGGTGTTTTGCCGGCTTGCAGAACATCGAACTTGCTGCCGTGGCAGGGGCACGCGATGATGCCCAAGTCCGGTTTCCAAGCCGTCAGGCACCCCAGGTGCGTGCACACCGCGCTCAATGCGAAAAAGCCTTCCTTGGCGTGTATGACAAAGATGCGCGCGTCGACGTCGAGCGTTACAGAATCGAGTTGATAGCTCTCCGGCCTGCCCATGTTCACCACCGGCGAAGGTTCGTAGAGCACGTTCGGCGAGAGAAACTGGTAGCCGAAGACCGCTGTTCCGGCGGCGGCGATCCCCATCGAGCCCAATCCCATGCGCACGAAAAACTCCCGCCGGTCGATGCCCGGGTTCGCGTCGGTTTGAATTCTCTCCTTCTTCTCTTCTGCCATAGTTATTTCGGTGCGCCCGCCGGTGCGGCCGGTTTGGCGCGCAGACGGACATCGATCGCCTCCACGGAAATCAGGCCGGTCGGTTCCGCCGGCAACAGGTTGTAGGACTCCATCGTGATGGTATTCACCGGACACCGTGCCGCGCACAGTCCGCAACGAATGCAGCGCGTTTCATCTTTCAGCATCACCGACCCGACGCCCTGGCTCAGTTCCTCGGGCGAAATGTCGGGCAACTCCGCCTCGTAAAGAGCCCGGTTGACGGAGAGATGCTCGATGGTTTCGGGGCTGAATGCAACGCGGTCGAGTGTCACCAGTTCGAGACAATTCTCCGGGCAAACATCGACGCAGCCGCCACAGAGAACGCACAGCGAAGCGTCGTCGCCGTAGCCCTCGAAAATCGTATTAACCCAGCAGTGCAGGCAGCGCCTCGCCTCCGCCATGGCCGCTACTTCGTCGTAGCACTCCTCCACCTCGGTCATTCCGGTGCGGCGATCGAGCGGCAGCATCGGGATGGGCTGCCGGACCAGGTCCATGAACTCCTGCGGCATGCTGTGCCGCTTGAGGTCGGTCACTTCGATAATCGGTTCCGGATGCTCGGTGCCGCGCAGGTATTCGTCAATGCCCATGGCGGCGCGCTTGCCGTCGCCCACGCTGTCGATAATGAGGCGGGGTCCAAATACGCAATCGCCGCCGGCGAAAATGCCCGGCGACGAAGTCATCAGGGAATGCGGATTCACCGCAATCAGCCCGCGCGGCGAGACTTCCACGCCGTCTTCGGGATGCAGAAAGTCGAGATTCGCCGTCTGGCCAATCGCCATGATGACGGTGTCGCACTCAATCTGGGTTTCGCTGTTGTCGTAGAACACCGGCTTGAAGCGCTTCTGCTCATCGAACACAGATTTCGTCTGCAACACCTCGAGTGCAATGACCTTGCCCTCTTTGCCGACAAACCGCTTGGGTCCGAATCCGGGATGCAGAATGACGCCTTCGGTCTCGGCTTCTTCGATTTCCTCGAGCGCTGCCGGCATTTCATCCCGTTTTTCGAGGCAGACAACGTGCACTTCCTGCGCGCCCATGCGCAACGCGGAAAGCGAGATGTCCACCATTTCCCTGGTGGCGACCGCCGCTACGTTATCTTCCGACGGCGCCAATTCCTCCACGCCCGCCGTGTGCTGCCGCAAGACTTCGCGCGCTGCCGACCGTGCCACATCCATCGCGACGTTCCCGCCGCCGATCACCAGCACATTGCGCCCGATCGTGAACTTGTAGCCCAGGTTCACGTTCAGCAGGAAATCCACGCCGCGATGCACGCCATCGAGGTCCACGCCAGGGATGGTCAGATCGCGGCTGCGGTGTGCTCCAATCGCCAGCAGGATCGCGTCGAATCCCTGCCGCCGCAGATCGGCAATCTGGAAGTCGCGACCCGCCTTGTGATTGAGCTTCAGGGTGATGTCGCCGGTTTGCAGGATCTCGCGAACCTGCGCTTCCACCACGTCGCGCGGCAAGCGGTATTCGGGAATGCCCAGATAAAGCATTCCGCCCGGCACCGGCGCAGCTTCGAAAATCGTGACGGAATAGCCCATCAGCGCGAGATCGTGCGCGGCCGCAAGCCCCACCGGGCCACCGCCGACCACCGCCACTTTGAAGGGCAGCTTTTCCTTGACCGCACCGGCGTTCACATCGATGGGGCGCTTGGACTCCGGTCCATACCGCTCGGTAAGAAAGCGCTTCAACGCCCGGATCGAGATGGGCTTGTCGATTTGTCCGCGCCGGCATGCCGTCTCGCACGGATGCGCACACACGCGACCGCAGATGCTGGCCAAAGGGTTCGGTCCGCGGGCGTACTTGTAGGCCTCTTCGAAGCGGCCTTCGGCGATCAGCGCGACGTACCGGCCCGCGTTCGTGTGCGCCGGGCAGGCCATCATGCAGGGGAAGTTGGTATGCAGCCAGTCTTCATCCACCCGCTTCTCAAGAAAGCGCTTCAGCATGAAATGGTTCTCGACCCCATCCTCGGGAAGATCAGATTGTAGTTGAGGGAAGCGACGCGTGCGCGCCGCTCCCCGATTCGGGCGACTACTTGCTCACAGTGAGGTCTGCTTTGGTGTCGCCTGCTACCGTCACCGCCTTGGTCGAGTTCTTTGCGCCTTCATGCCACGCGACCACGTTGTACTGGCCGTCGGGAACGTTCTCGATCTTGTAGTCCCCGCTCTTGTCGGTTTTGGCGTAGTACGGGGTGGGCACCACCACGATATAGCCCGCCATTTCCGGGTGCACGTTGCACAGCAGGGCCGCGACTCCCGGCTGATCGAACTTGAAGGAACGCTTCTCGCCGGTCGGCCAGGTGCCCAGATTCTTTCCCGGCAACTTCTTGCCGCCCTGCATCAGCGACGGCCAGAACACGTTGTGCGCGACCTTGTCGCTGTTCAGGAAGTCCACGGTCGTCCCCACCAGCACCACGTTAATGTGCGGCTGGAACAGCAGTCCCTTCTGATCGATTACCGGATGTTCGGTCGGTGCGGGAAAGGTCTTGCCCGCGATCGTGTCCACGTACACCACCGATTCGCCGCTCACTCCCGAAACTTTCCCGCTGATGCTGCCGGCGCTGGCCGCCAGGGCCAGAGCCATCACTACCGCGAAAACTGCAAGAACACTGCGCTTCATGATTTCTCCTTGTTGAAAAGTTCAAGACTCATTGTCGGATCCAAATTCTAGTACACCCACTCCAGTCCAGCGACCGCCGAATTGGTACGTTGCGCCGTGCTGGCCGGCGAAATAAGGGGAGGCCGCAGCCTCCCCGAGGTTGTCTGGCTAGAAAACGAAGTCCAGGCCTGCCACCGCCGAGTTGGTGCGGAAGGGACCGGTAATCGTATCGCCGGTTTCCGGATCGGTCACGATCTGCTGGGGCCGGATCTGATACTCAAACGCTGCCTTGATATTGGCGTGGATCAGGAACTGCACTCCCGGCGTGATGCGTTGCCGCGTGGAATGGAAGGGCGCGACGAAGCCTGCCCCGTCCACGCCATTCAGCCGATCCGAGGCCGAGTTCACGTTGTCCCAGCGCAGAATCGTCATCATCCACGGGAGCGCCAGGTAGTCCGCTTCCAGGAAGCGGCCTGAAGTACAAGAGTTCGATATTCGTGGGCCACTGATCCTGGGGGAAGGCATCGAGTCCCTTCACTTCTGCCTTCCAGCGCCGGTAGGTCAGAAAGCTGAGCGCGTTGGGTACCTCGATCGGATTGTCGATCTTATGCTCGTCGACATTCGGCTGTCCGATCAGAACGATGGGCGCACCGGGCTGGCTCTGGAACAAAGCTTCCATGGCGGCGAGGGTCACCGGCTGATTGAAAGCCACCATTCGTCCTTGTCCGTCACCCGTAGGGAATACCTGCAGGACGCTCGCCACTAACGCGGCCACCACGCCGACTCTCACAAACTTGCGTCCATACTCCTCGAACTTGCCCCATAGCAGATAGAACGCGCCTACCGACGCCATGACGAATGCCCCGGTGATGACAGCGCCGCTCATGTTGTGCGCGTACTGCCACCATGCCCATGGATTCAGCATCAATGCCCAGAAACTGGAGAGCTGCGCCGAACCGTCGGCTGCTCTCGTGTATCCAACTGGATGCTGCATCCATGCATCGGTGGCGATGATGAAGAATCCGCTGAGCCATGAGCCGAGAAAGACCGCGACCGCCGACCACCAGTGGCCGCGAGGGCCGAGCCGTTTCTCACCGTACAAAAACAGCCCAAGAAATGCGGATTCGAGGAAGAATGCAAAGACACCTTCCATCGCGAGTGTCTGGCCGATAACGCCTCCGGCAAAGCGCGAGAAGTGCGACCAGTTCGTGCCGAACTGAAATTCCATCGGAATCCCAGTCACCACTCCGAGAACAAAATTGATGCCAAAAATTCGTGCCCAGAAACGAGCGGCCTGGTTGTAGGACTCGTCATTGCGCCGCAGAGCGAGCGTCTTCATTACTACAATAAGCGGCGCCAGGCCCATGGTTAGCTGAGGAAAAAGATAGTGGAAGGTGATAGTGAATGCGAAGTGAAGGCGGTGAACTAAGAGTGCGCTATCCATAAACCAGCCGTTTGTGTTTCACAGCATATGCAGAGACAGGGTTGGATGCCTGCTGCGGCAAGGCAATTCACCGTTTGTGACGCCGTTCGAGTTCAGCGCGGCGGATTTCGCGGCGTCGTCCGGCGTCGTCGTAGCGTTGGTGTTGCTCGTCCGTCTCGGGAATCACAGGCGCCACCGGCACGCGCTTGCCGGCTGAGTCAATTGCAAC
>JAIQFZ010000124.1 GCA_020073015.1 Terriglobia bacterium
TCAGGAAAAGCTTTTCGCCTTAGGCCTTCGAAAATCTGCGTTAGCACCATGAGATTTTCCTGAGACCTGCGACCTGACACCTGAGACCTTCTCTTCAGAGGTACTCCACAAACGAATCCGTAATCTCCGCGCCGAGGTTGTTGGCGATGCGGGTGGCAGCGCGCTCTACGTTTTTCATCAGGCCATCGAGATAGTCGCGGGAGTGGGAAACGCTGACCACGCCGATGGTGGCCTGGTTCCAAAGGTGCGAGGGGTCGAGTTCCGCGACCGATACGTTGAACGAGGCGCGCAGGCGGTCTTTGAGGCTGCGCACGACCTGGCGCTTGTCCTTCAAGGAGTGCGCGGCTTCGATCCGGATTTCGAGGGTGAGGTGGGCGATCATTGTCAGTGGGCAGTGGTCGGTTGGCAGTGGTCAGTTGAGATCCGATTATCTCCAGAGAAAGACCGATCGAAGAGAGAATGATGATTTCTTAGCTATCGACTAAGCGCGACATAAGCGATGTACGCGAACAGGGCTGCACCACAAATACCAACGCCTCCAACAACCAGTTGCAGAGCAGGTAGAGGCATACGGTAAGGATGCCAGCCGCCTTGCTTCCATACGTTCGCAAAATTGTCCATTGCCGTTCTGAGTCTTTCGGGCTGGAAGATCGCGAACAGCCCAAAACTAAAGAAGATTACCGCCATTACCAGAAGTGCGGGTGCGTCACCGCGACTCGGGAGCTCACGCATAGGTACAAAGCTATCACTAACTCCTGTTTGTCGCTAACAAGCCACTGGCCACATGACCACTGCCCACTAGATCGGGATCGCTCCTTTGAACAGCCAAATCAAATCAATAATCAGAATGATCACTACCATCAACTCCAGCACGAACGCCCGGCTCTGGTGGAACTGGTCGACCATGAAGCGGTAGAGTTCTTCGGCGGTGTGGACTTTCTGGTTGACCAGGTCTTTGTAGTCGGTGACGCCGATTTTTGACGCGGCAACTTTGTAGAGGCGCGCGGAAAACATGTCGCTCAGGAATTTGATGGCGTTGTCGGCGCGCTCGGTGAGTTCGTCCACGTCGAGCAGGACGGTGTGCAGGCGGGTGGCGCGTTTGGCGGTGCGCCAGCGGGCCAGGATGCCGGTCTTGCCGTGGTCCATGAAGTCGTAGACGCTTTGCAGTTCGCGGGTGAGCAGTTCGTCGTAGTGGCGGAATTCGAGTAGCTGCGAGTTGGCGTATTCGAGCAACTGGATGACGGTTTCCGCACCGGGCGCGCTGTCATAAAGAAACGCCCCGTTCCAGCTGATCACGGCGAGATCGTTGGGGTAGTACGAGATCTTCGACTGCATGATTTCCTGCTGCTCGCCGTCGGAGAGGGGAACGTTTTCGCCGCGCACGATCTGGGCGATGCGTCCACGCTGGGTCGAGAGCAGTTCGGCGGCAGACGGATTCCCGGCAACGTCGCGCACGTGGAAGACGAAATAATCTTCGTGCAGCCAGCTATCGTAGAGCTTGACCAGCGCGGGCCGAGCGCGCTCGATCTTCTGTTTGACGATCTTCTGAGCGAAGCTGGTGAAGTCGGTGTCCCAAACCCAGCGGCTGGCGAGGCGGACGAGCGTGTCCCAATCGCCGGAAAACGGCAGCTCGAAGACCACGCTTAGCACGCCATAGTCGTAATACTTGATCTGGACGTCGAGGCGCTCGCCGCTTTCGAGAGCTAGCGGTTCGACCGGTTCGACGACCGGGGGGCGCTGGAAGCGGACGTATCCGGGAGCGGGGTGCTTGAAGCTGGCTTCCTGCCGGCGGGCGCCGAAGATGTCGCGGAGGTCATCGAGGCGAATCTCCTCGCAGACGTCGAACTGGATTAGAACCAGGACCGAGCCTTGCAGTGTTTTGTCTTGCGCCTGGGCCGGGGACCGGGTCGGTGATGGGGCGAGCAGGGTGGTCTTTTCGGTTTCCATGAAAGTTCAGCTTTCTTCCGAGGGGCGCGATGAACGGGCCAAAACGCCGGGTCAGAACGCGGGTCGCGGGAGGGCGACGCTACCTTGTCTATTGTCCCAGAAAAGGGGAGGGTTGGGCAGGGTGGCGTTAAGTACATTGTTATCAGTATATTACCAACGATCATGGCGCTGCATGGGACGGGCGGGGCGCCCGTCGCTCCATCAGAAGGCAAGTGTTCGCGGACAGGAATGCCCGCGCCACACGTGTTCAGCGTTTTCTGGCTAGGGCAAATAACAGCGCCGCCCCAGCCGCTATGCCCGCTACCGCCAACCCGGTGCGCTTCATCGACTTTTGGATGGCGGCCTCGTGGGGGCGCACCCAGGCGTCTTCGGGATAGTGCTGGGGCGCGGGGTCGAACATTGGAAAGCCTTCCGGGGTCTCGGTGGCCTCGCGTAAGGCCATCTGGAGGACTTCGGCCAGGTGCAGGGCGTGGCGGTCGGTTTCCTGGGCGATCTGCTCGCGGCAACTGAAGCCGTCAACGACGATGAGCCAGTCGGTGGGGGCCTGGCGGACGGCGGGGAGAAGTTCCAGCTCTCCGATGGCTTTTGAAATTTGGTACTTCTCCTTTTCGAAGCCGAAAGCTCCGGCCATGCCGCAACATCCGGGGGCGGGCGCGGTGAAGGCGATGCCCATGCGTTGCAGCACCGATTCCTCGGCGGCCATCTTCATGATCGCCTTGTGATGGCAGTGGCCGTGGATGAGTGCCTTGCGGGCCAGCTTCGGGATGGGAAAGTCTTTCGCGTACTGTTCGAGGAATTCGCTGAGCAGGAAGACTTGCTTCGAGAGGGCGCGGGCTCGCTCGTCTTTGGGGAACAGGTTGACGAGTTCGTCACGGAAGACGGCGGCGCAGCTGGGTTCGAGGACCACGATCGGCGTGCCGGCTTCGATTTCGACGTAGAGTTCGTCCATGACCCGGAGGAGCAGGCTCTTGGCGCGGTCGAGCATACCGACGTCGTAGAGCGGGCGTCCGCAGCAGAGGTGGGCGCTCGGCACGAGGACATCGAATCCAGCAGCCTCGAGAACTTCGGCAGCGGCTTGGGCCGTCGAGGGCGCGAAGTGGTTGTTGAAGGTATCGGCCCAGAGAAGGACGGGATGCGTGTGGCCAGACACGCGAGGACGCCCGTCGCTCCACCGATCCTCCCACCATTGCTGGAAGGTCTCCGGGGCAAAGCGCGGGATGCGGCGCTGGGCGGGCATTCCGGCGGCTAGCTTGGCGAGATCGCTAAGGAAAGGCGCCTGCGTCGTCAGGTTCACCAGGCCCGGAATATGCGCTGCTGCTCGCGCCCACAGATCAATGTTTGAAAACGCCAGCGCATTCAGCGGACGCCGATTGGTCTCGTAGTAGTGCGACAGGAACTCCGCTTTGTAGGTTGCGACATCGACTCCGACCGGGCAATCGCTCTTGCAGCCTTTGCAGGCGAGACACAGATCGAGCGAGTCTTTGACGGCTTCGTTCTTCCATCCGTCTTTGATGACTTCGCCCTTGGTCATTTCCCAGAGCAGGTGGGCGCGTCCGCGGGTGGAGTGTTCTTCGTCGCGCGTGACGCGGTAGCTGGGGCACATCACACCGCCTTCTTCGCGGCGGCACTTGCCGACACCGACACAACGCAGCGTGGCACTGGCGAGGCTGCCGTTATCCTCGGGAAATTTGAAATGCGTCATTGGCTCCCACGGATCGTACTCGGGGCCGAGACGCAGATTTTCGTCGAGGCGGTAGGGCTCGATCAGCTTGCCCGGATTCATTTTCCAATTGGGATCCCAGAGCGACTTGAACTCGCGGAACGCTTGCATGAGTTCCGGCCCAAACATCTTGGGAAGAAGTTCGGCGCGGGCCTGGCCGTCTCCATGCTCGCCGGAGAGCGAACCGCCGTAGCGGACCACCAGGTCGGCGGCCTCTTCCATGAACTGACGGAATTTGCGCACGCCTTCGGTCGATTCCAGATCGTAACCCATGCGCGTGTGGACGCAGGCGTGACCGAAGTGGCCGTAGAACGCGCCGTCGTACTGGAAGGCCTGCATCAGCTTGCGCAGGTCGCGCAGGTATGCGCCGAGCTTCTCGGGCGCGACGGCGGAATCCTCAAAGCCTTCCCAACGGATGGGCTCGCCGGGGACGTGCGACGTCACTCCCAGGCTCGACTCGCGGATTTCCCAGATGCGCCGGGCCTGGCGGACGTCGGTGAACAGGTGCATGTTGGGCGGAGTGGCGGAACGGTCGAGAACTTCCATCAGGTGCCGCGCCTGGGCTTCGGCCTCGTCGGCCTTGTTTGCGCCGAACTCGACCATCAGCCATCCGCTGCCTTCCGGCAGCATCGCTATGCCTTCGAGGTTGAGGCCCTTGCGGCGGCTGGCGTTGACGATGATGTCGTCAAAACCTTCCAGGCCGATGGGTCCGTGCGACATAATTTCTGGTACCTGGTCGGCGCAGAGGTAGATGTCGGGCCATCCGATCACGAGCAAAACACGCGCGGGCGGGCTCTCGACGAGGCGGCAGGTCGCTTCGAGGATGGTAACGCAGGTACCCTCTGAGCCAACGAGCGAGCGAGCAACGTGAAAGCCGCTTTCCGGGAGCAGGTGATTCAGGTTGTATCCAGAGACGCGGCGCGGGATGTTGGGAAACTGGCGGCGGACATGATCGCCGCAGCGGTCGGCCAGAGCCTTGAGGCCGGAGTAGATTTGGGCACGGCGGCCGCCTTCGCGCACGATATGGGCGAAGTCTTCGTCGCTGGTTGCGCCCACGTGCAGCCGCTGGCCGTCATAGGTGAGGACTTCGAGGGCCTCGATGTTGTCGTCGGTCTTGCCAGCCATGATCGAGTGCACACCGCAGGAGTTGTTACCGATCATGCCACCGAGGGTGCAGCGGTCGTGGGTGGCGGGATCGGGCGCAAAGGTCAGATGGTGCTTCTCGGCTTCGGCGCGGAGATGGTCGAGGATTACGCCGGGTTCGACGCGCGCGATTCGCTTCGCGGGATCGATTTCGAGAATGCTCGCCATGTACTTCGAGAAGTCGAGGACGATAGCAGCGTTGCAGCATTGTCCGGCGAGCGAAGTGCCTCCGCCGCGGGCGAGCAGCGGGGCGTGGTGGTCGCGGCAGAGGGCCACGGCAGCGAGAACGTCTTCTTTGTCGCGCGGGATGACGACGCCGATGGGAACCTGGCGGTAGTTCGAGCCGTCGGTGGCGTAAAGGGCGCGACTGCCGGCGTCGAAACGGACTTCTCCGCGCAGATGGCGCCGCAGGGCGGCTTCAAGCGCAGCGGCGTCGAGGTGCGCGGAATGGGCCGGGGGTGGAGCGATGTCTTGCGGCATAGGGTACAGAACATCTTCGTGGATGCGGGCGTTGGGCGCAAGGGGCCTCGAGGGGATTTCTGCCTCTGCCACCCACTGTCATACTGAGCGAGGATGGAGCTTCGCGAAAGCCAAGCTCGACCGCAGTCGAAGCATCCCTATCCATTGATTGGAAGTCGGAGCTTGAGCGCCGTGAAGGGAGTAGGGATCCTTCGACTCCGCATGCCGATTCGCTTCGCGAATCGGCACGCTACGCTCAGGATGACACTTGTAGTGAGGTTTTCAGAATGTTTAGCGCCAGGCTCGGGTTAGGTAGTCGGCTAGGGCTAGGGATAGCAAGATCGCGAGGAAGAAGAAGCCTGACACTAGTACGGCGGCCGTGAGTTTTTCGCTGGCGCCCTTTACGTGCATAAAGAAGAGCACGACGAGCGTGGCCTTGATGGTAGCGATCAGGAGCGCGACCACGGGGTTGAACGGGCCGAGGTTCACGAATGCGGCAAACACGGTGACGGACGTGAGCACCAGCAGCGACATGCCGATGCCGACGTAGAATTTGCGGGATGAAGTTGCGTGTTCTGACATATCAGGTCTCAGGTCTCAGTTGTCAGGTCTCAGGAACTCCCCTTGCCAGTTCCCGATTCTCAGTTTTCAGTATTCAGACTTCAAATCGTTCGATCCGCCGTCAGCGATGGCGGCTGATCAAGTACAGCAGCGGGAACAGATAAATCCAAATAATATCCACCAGGTGCCAGTACAGCCCGGCGTTTTCTATGGGCGTGAAATAGCCGGGGGAGTAGTGTCCTTTCCACGCGAACACCGCCAGCACCGTGAACAGGCCGCAGCCGATGATCATGTGCAGGGCGTGCATGCCGGTCATGGCGAAATAGAGCGAGAAGTAGAGCTGCGCTTCGTTCGGGTTCACCGGAATCTTCTGGCTGCCGTCGTCAAAGGTGTCGGTGAACGAAAACGTAGGTCCGGGAACGTGGTGCCTCTCGAACTTTTCGGCGTACTCAAAACCTTTTACGACCAGGAAGGTCAATCCAAGAAGAACCGTGATGACAAGGTAGGTCACCAACTGCTTGCGGTTCCCGGCTTCTGCGGCTTTCACAGCGAGCACGACCGTCAGCGAACTCACCAGCAGGACGGCAGTGTTGAACGCACCCAGCTTAATGCTCAACTGCTGGCTGGCGGCGGCAAAAGCGTTGAAGTGCGCCAGGCGGTAGACCAGGTAGGCGCAGAACATGCCGCCGAAAAACATGATTTCTGTGACCAGGAACAGCCACATGCCGAGCGAGGCAGCGTTCTTCTGCTGCTGGGCGTCGGCGAAGTGGTGCAGCAGCGCCGGGTTGTGCGCTTCGGGTTCGAGTGTGGTCGCGTGACTATCGGCCAACGGGAGCCTCCAGTTCCTTCGGTGCGATTTCGTCGTAGTTATAAGCTTCCCAGGTCACGACGGGGGTCTCGTCAAAATTGAATGTGGGCGGCGGCGACGTGGTCTGCCACTCGAGGCCGGCGGCGTTCCACGGATTGGCTTCGGCAATCGGGCCGTAGCGCAGGGACCACAGGAAGTAAATCATGGGCAGCAGGTAGCCCACGGCCAGTACACTGGAGCCCGCGGTCGAGAGCACGTTCAGTACCTGGAACTCGTCCGGATACTGCCAGTAGCGGCGAGGCATGCCCACGTATCCGAGGATGAACTGCGGGAAGAACGTCAGGTTGAAGCCGACGAACACCAGCAGCGCCGAGAGCTTCGCCCAGCCTTCGGGATACATGCGCCCGGAAATCTTGGGCCACCAGAAATGCATGCCTCCCAGATACCCCATCAAGACGCCACCTACCATCACGTAATGGAAGTGGGCAACGACGAAGTAGGTGTCGGTGACGTGGACGTCGATGCCCAGCGTAGCCAGGAAGAGTCCCGTCAAGCCGCCGATGGTGAACAGTCCGATGAAGCCGAAGGCGTAGAGCATCGGCGTGGCATAGGAAATCGAGCCGCGGTAGAGGGTGGCGGTCCAGTTGAAGACCTTGATGGCCGAGGGCACGCCGATAAAGAAGGTCAGGAACGAAAAAATCATCGCGGCGTACAGCGAGATGCCGGCGACGAACATGTGGTGCGCCCAGACCAGGAATCCGAGAACGGCAATGGCGACGCTCGACAGGGCGATGAACTTATATCCGAAGATGCGCTTGCGCGAGAAACACGTAATGAGTTCGCTGACCACGCCCATGGAGGGCAGGATCATGATGTAGACGGCCGGATGCGAGTAGAACCAGAACAGGTGCTGGAAGAGCAGCGGGTCTCCCCCGAGTTTGGGATCGAAGATGCCGAGGTGGAAGAGGCGCTCGACCGCGACCAGCACAATGGTGATCGCGACCACCGGCGTACCCAAGACCATGATGATGCTGGTGGCGTAGTTGGCCCAGATGAACAGCGGCAGGCGGTCCCAGGTCAGGCCGGGAGCGCGCATGCGATGGATGGTGACGATGAAATTGAGTCCGGTGAAGATGGACGAGAAACCTGCGATGAAGACCGCGAGTCCAGCTTCCACGACGTTGGTGTTGCTGCCGACCGTGCTGTATGGGGTATAGAACGTCCAGCCGGTATCGACGCCACCGATCAGCATGCAGTGCAAGAAGAGAGTGCCCGCGATGATGTAGAGATACCAGCTCAGCAGGTTGATGCGCGGGAAGGCGAGGTCCTTGGCGCCGATCATGATCGGGACCAGGAAGTTGCCCAGCACAGCGGGCACAACCGGGATCAAAAAGAAGAAGACCATGATCATGCCATGCATGGTGAACACCTTGTTATAGGAGTCCGCCTGCATCAGGTCGCCCTGCGGCGTGAGCAATTCCAGCCGGATGAGCATGGCGAAGAAGCCGCCGAGGAAAAAGAAGACCGTCACCGAAATCAGGTAGAGGACCGCGATCCGCTTGTGGTCAGTGGTCAACAACCAGGACTTGAGGCCGTACCCGTTGGTGAGATAGTTCGTCTTCGGAGTCTGATTCGCCGGGATTGCTGCGCTCGCCATAACTATTGCACCTGCGTATTCTGAGGTTGTGCGGGGGCAGCGGCGGGCTGCTGCAGCCCGGCCGTTCCCGTGGGTGGCTGGTTCAACGACTTGACGTAAGCCACCAGCGCGTTCAACTGTTCGTCGCTGACGATGCCCTGGAACGTGGGCATCACAGGTTTAAATCCGCTCACGATTTTTGCGGTCGGGTTCAGAATCGACTCGCGCACGTAGTTTTCGTCCGCGATAACGGTGCGGCCGTCTTCCAGCAGAACCGGTTTGTTGTACACGCCTTGCAGATTCGGACCGCGGCCCTGCACATCGAACCGATGGCAAGTGGAGCACCCGAGCGAGGCGAACAACTGCTTGCCGGTTTCCGGGAGCGGTGCGCTCGGACCGCCGGCCATCCACACTGCATACTCCTGCGGCTCCATCACGACGATGTCGCCGCCCATTCCGGAATGGTTCGTTCCACAGTACTCGGCGCAGAACAGGTGATAGCGTCCGGGCTTGGTCGCTTTGAACCACGCGGTCGTGTAGCGTCCGGGAAGCACGTCTTGCTTAATGCGAAACGCTGGAATAAAGAAGCTGTGGATGACGTCCTGCGACGTCATGATCAGCTTGATGTCCTGGCCCGTGGGGACATGGAGTTGGTTGATCTCACGCTGTCCTTCCATGTGCTCGACCTTCCACATCCACTGCTTGGCGACAACATACACTTCGGTCGAGTCGGCGGGCGGCGTGCGCTCCTTGAAGTAGAGGACCGCGCCCCAGATGAAAAAAGTCAGCATCACGCCGAACGGAATGATCGACCAGGTAATTTCGAGGATCGTAGAGCCTTCGATCTGGTGGGCATCCTGGCCAGGCTTGCGCCGATACTTGATCGCCAGCACCGTAACGGCGATGTAAATGAGCCCGGTCATCACGCCCGCAACCAGCAGGAGATAGATGTAGAGCGCATCCACCTGTCCTGCCATGGTCGAGGCCTGATCGGGCCACAAGGGTAGATATTTCGACATAAGTTACGTGACTCGCCCCAGTTCCTTTAACCCCGCGCGCCGGTCAGCGCGGAACATCACAAACATGAACATGCCCAGGATCAGCATGGTCGCCAATGCCCCCAGCTTCAAAACATTGCTGACGATGGCGCCGTATTTCCCCGTCCTGGGATCGTAGTGATAGCAGTAGAGCAGCACCGCGTCGGTGACGTTGCCGATCTTGCCCTGCCCAGCCTGCACCAGTCCGAGGCGCAAGTCCTTGGGAGAAAACTCGACTCCGTAGAAGTATTCGGCGATGTGGCGGTCGGGCGTGAGCACGACGATTGCGGTCGCGTGCGCGTACTGCTCAGTTTTCGGATCGAACTGATATTGGAAACCGACGGCGCTGGTCAGAGCGTTGATCTGGTCGGCTTGGCCGGTCAGGAAGTGCCAGCCTTGTCCGGTGTTGGGACGGCCGTAGCGCTTCATGATGTCACGCTTCTTCGCGGCGGCCATCTCGGTGGTTTCGCGCGGGTCAAAGCTCAGTGTGACAATGTCGAAGTCTTTGCCGAGGTCGAACGTCAGCGCCTTCATCGAACCGACCAGGCCCTGCAAGAGTTCGCTACACAGCATCGGGCACTGGTAATAACCTAGGTTGAGAATGACGGGGCGTCCATGGCCGAAGTAGTCGCCGAGTTTGACCGGGTTGCCTAGCTCGTCGCGGAATTGAAGATCGCCGGGAACCTCGGCGTTCAGGCGCTGCTCGATGCCAACAAATTGAAGGCCGGGCGGACGCTGGCTCGCCGGCGGCGAGATGATTCCTCCGCCCATGATGGGGCCGCGCGCGCCCTGGGCGAACAGCGGGGCGGTCATCAGTAAGATGGTAACAATCGAATTGGCAATTCTACGGCTCACAGCGTTTCCTTCTTCGGATCTTTCTTTCGCCCCTTCGGGGCTTGATCTGTTCTTCGAACGTCTTCCCACGGCTTGCGCCGTGGGCTGCATTCTTTCGCCGCGTCGCGGCTGCGCTACTTACCGCTTCACAGGCGCTTTCGTCGCGGGCGCCTTCGAAGCAGCACCGGCGGCATCTGTGGCCCCGCCTTGCGGGAGCACCGGCAATCCCCGCTGGACGGTCAGTTCCATCGCGCGCTCGATCGGGATGTAGGCGACGCCAGCGTTCTCATCCACCCAGCCGTAGCTGTTGAGGTGCTTTTCCTGTCTCATCAGGAAGTCCGAGAACTGGCCGCGCTCGTTGTCTTCGAGCATGGGGGCGCCGTTGTCTTTGAATTGCTTTTCGATGTAGTCCTTCGTGACCACGCGAGAAGCTGCGCCCGAGGTAGCCACCAGCGGGCTGGCGGTGGTCATCTGCGAACGCTCGTACTTGTCGAGGAACGAGTACATCCCGACGATGATGAAATAAATGACCAGGCCGGTGATCGCGAGACCGATCATGAACACAAACACGCCACGCGAGCTCAGGTCTTCGCGCTCAAACCCGGTTCCGTGGCCGGACTGGCCGTGGTTCGTCATTTCCTCACTCATGCGACGGCTCCAGGAATCTCACAGTCTGCGGCGCGTACACGGCCAGCAGCGGACGTGCTCTCAAGTTGCGGAAGAAGTACGCCATCCACAGGCCGCCCATGCCGGCGATGAACGTGACATGCAGCCAGCTCAGGTGAATCGATGGATGCGATATCGGCTCGATGTGCCACCAGATATCGACGATGCGCATGATCATCAGCCATGAGGCCAGCCACACCAACTGGCTGACATTTTTCTTGAGGCTGCGGGCCGCCGCCGTCAACCTGCGAAAAGTATTTGACAAACCAGGGGAGCGAGCGTAGCATACTTGCAAGCGCTGTCATAGTAGAACCATACTAGGGC
>JAIQFZ010000014.1 GCA_020073015.1 Terriglobia bacterium
CGGTCACCATATCCCAGGCCAATGTCACTGGAGCGGCTTTCTCGCTCAGCGGACTGACGTTGCCAACTACGCTATCCTCGAACCAGAGCGTGACGTTCACGGTCACCTTTACCCCAACCAGCGCAGGCTCGGCCAGCGGGACGGTGTCGATTGTCTCGAACGCATCCAATTCCCCGCTCTCCATCGGCCTCTCCGGCACCGGCACAACTCCGGGGCAGTTAGCGGTTTCTCCGGCATCATTGAGTTTTGGGAACGTGGTCGACGGATCGAGTTCTTCGCTCAGCGGAACCCTGAACGCCACCGGCGCATCGGTCACGATTTCCTCGGCCGGCATCACGAACAGCGAATTCGTGCTGTCGGGAATCACGTTGCCTGTGACTCTCGCGGCGGGTTCGTCGGCTCCCTTCACGGTCACCTTCACGCCGCAGTCGAGCGGAACGGCTTCGGGGACCCTGTCTTTTACCTGTCTTTTACGAGCAACGCGACGAACTCTCCGGCAGTCCAGTCCCTGACCGGGACGGGCACGGCTCCGTCACCACATTCCGTCGACCTGACGTGGAATAGTTCGACTAATGCCGTCGGCTATAACGTCTATCGCGGTAGCGTATCGGGCGGTCCATACTCGATGATCAACACTTCCCTGGATGCTTCGACCGCGTTCACCGATAACAGTGTTACTGCGGGTCAAACCTACTACTACGTAGTTACCGCGGTGGATGCCAGTTCGAACGAGAGCGGCTACTCGAATGAGACCTCGGCGGTGATCCCAACCCCTTAGCGTCGATGACCGCCGTAGCGGTGAGTCTGAAGGCGCTGCGAGGTCTCCGCTTTAACGTTGCATTTCCTTGCAACAGTTGCAAAATCTATCATCTTGACAGCCACTTACAGAGAGCAAAGAATGTAAGTGGCGCAACGGATTCTTTTTCGGAACTGTCGAATGCGGACTCCCCTCGCGCGGCAGCTTTTCTCCGTTGTGTCGTAGTTGAAGGGAGTCGTCTTAATGAGAATGATCAATCGAAAATGGTGGCTGACCACGGTGGCACTCTTGCTCATGGTGCCCGCCGCTTTCGCCACCCTCCCAAAGCACAAGCCGAAACCCAGAAATTGGAATGTGCCGGAGGGCGGGTCTGCTCTGGTTTACGTGGTGGGAGCGGGCATCACATGTTTGGGCGCGATGGTTGTGCGGTCTCGAGAAGCAAGACCGAAGCAATTGTAAGTTACTAACACAGGAAACCGGCCTTGATCCCGAGCAGGCATGCACAGGATCGAGGCCGTTTTGCTTCTGTCGTGGGTCAGGGCTGCCACTCCTCTCTTCGCCTACGATGCTGCCGGCGGTCAAAGCAGGCGCAGTCACGGGTTTGGTGATCGCAATCGCAGACTACGAAGGCCCTTCACTTTTTCGCAGAATCCAAATGAACACGATCACGATCGCCACCGCAATCGCAAGAAACACGAACCCGCCGTGGTGATGGAGGTTTCCGTCCAGGAACCCCGGATCGACCCGAGTTCCAAGTTCTGCGATCACGAAAATACGGAGACCATTCTTGGCGACCGACAGCGGAATTGCCGCCGCGATGACTATGCCCTTCCGCCACCAGGAGCGCAGGAAAAGATGCGCCAGGACCATGGTCATCACGATCAACACTAAGCTGGATCGGATGCTGCTGCACTCGCGTGCCACTTCGATAGTCAGCCCTGGGATGTCCAGAACGGTCCTATCCTGAGTCACCGGAACTCCGGCCATACGGAACAAGATTCGCGCTGAGACTGCAGACTCGTTTTGCAGGAACAGAATGATCCAGTTCAGCACAGCCCCTGGAATCGGAACCATCCAGAACAGGAAGCCGAGCGGAAAAAGAAATGACCGGAGCGCTCGCACGCCGAAACAGAAGACGACGCTGGCGATCCACCACGCGACGAGCGCAAACATACTCAACGACAGCCGGAGATCGTCGGCCATACCCGGCGCGCCCCATTTCGCAAAGCCAGCGATCAACAGAGCCCCTGCCAGCACAAGTGAACCCGCGTTAGCGTTTGATTCAGAACCCTGCGGGTGCATCCTCCATTGCAGGTAAATCAGCGCAAAGCTCAAGGGCGCAACCAGGAGGATATGCGTGTATGCCTCGTTGCCTAGTGCGAGCCGAAACGTGACCACCAGAGCATGCCACCAGACAACAATCGACACACCGCACAAGAACGTGAAAGCGATGAATTGCGTGCGTTTGGTCATTGAAGATCGGTGAGCCTGGTGTCGAGCTCACCCCTTGGCTACCCTGACCGGCCCAAATACATTCCTGAAGCCTTGGTCAGAGCAGTTCTAGTAGAATCGTACTGAAGTCTCACGTCTCACACTTGCGAAAACGACACATTTTACTCACCGAAGTTTTGCCATCCTTCCCTACCGGCGAGGCCATCTAACATGCAGAACCTGATTCTGGTGACCGGGGGCGCCGGCTTCATCGGGTCAAACTTCGTTTTGCAGTGGCTCGCGCACGAATCGGCGCGCGTCGTTAATCTCGACAAACTCACTTATGCCGGGAATCCGCGCAACCTTGAATCGGTCGCCGAACATCCCGGATACAGGTTTCAGCAGGGCGACATCGTGGACCGCGAACTGGTGGCCCGCTTGCTCCAAAGCGAGCGCCCTCGCGCCATCGTTCATTTTGCGGCGGAAAGCCATGTGGACCGGTCCATTCATGGACCGGACGACTTTGTCCGCACCAATGTAAACGGAACGTTCAGCTTGCTGGAAGAGGCGCGCGCATACTGGTCTGCCCTCCCGGAGGCTGACCGGCGGGATTTTCGCTTTTTGCATGTGTCGACCGATGAGGTCTATGGCTCGCTTGGCCCGAACGACCCGGCGTTCACCGAGACTACGCCTTACGCGCCCAACAGTCCGTACTCGGCCTCGAAGGCTGCTTCCGACCATCTCGTCCGCGCCTATCATCACACTTATGGACTGCCGACGGTCACGACGAACTGCTCGAACAACTATGGGCCGTATCAGTTTCCGGAAAAGCTGATTCCGTTGATGATCCTGAATGCATGCGGCGGGAAGCCCCTCCCGGTTTACGGCGACGGGCAGAACGTGCGCGACTGGCTGTACGTGGAAGACCACTGCAGCGCGATTCGCACCGTGCTCGCGCAAGGGCGGGCGGGCGAAACCTATAACATTGGCGGTTGCAACGAAAAAAAGAACATGGAGATCGTAACCACGATTTGCGAGCTTTTGGATGAGTTGCGGCCGGGAGACCCGGTAATTCCGCATCGGAAACTGGTGTCTTTTGTGAAGGACCGTCCAGGGCACGATCGTCGCTATGCGATGGACGCAAGTAAAATCGAACGCGAACTGAACTGGCGGCCAAAGGAGACCTTTGAGACCGGAATCCGCAAGACGGTCGTCTGGTACCTGCAGCATGAGGACTGGGTGCGCGACGTCACCAGCGGCAGCTACCGGCAGTGGATCGCGAAACATTACTCCGTCTGAGCAAACAACGACTTCAACATGACGACTTCATCGCAGCCAAACTATAAGGGCATCATTCTGGCCGGCGGTTCCGGCACGCGGCTGTATCCCGTGACCCATGCAGTCTGCAAGAGCCTGCTGCCGGTCTACGACAAGCCGATGGTCTACTACCCGCTCTCGATCCTGATGCTGGCCGGCATTCGTGACATCCTGCTGATTTCGACTCCCGACGACCTACCCCGATTCCAACACCTGCTCGACGATGGCAGCCGCTACGGAATTCGCATCCAGTACGCGGCCCAGCCCAAGCCTGAAGGGATCGCGCAAGCATTTCTGATCGGAAAAGAGTTCATCGGCGCAAGTTGTTGCTCGCTAGTGCTGGGCGACAATATCTTTTACGGGCACGACCTCGCAAAGGACGTGCGGGATGCGACGCAGAAATCGAGTGGGGCGCGCGTATTCGCCTACCCGGTGCAGGACCCGGAGCGTTACGGAGTAGTGGAATTCGATCAGGATGGGAAGGCCCTCAGCATTGAAGAAAAGCCCAAGCAGCCGAAGTCGCGCTACGCAGTTACGGGACTTTACTTCTACGACCATCAGGTCGCAGAGATCGCGGCCAAGCTGCAGCCATCCGCGCGCGGAGAACTGGAGATCACCGATGTGAACCGCGAGTATCTGCGCCGCGGCCAACTGGATGTGTGCGTGATGGGGCGGGGCATGGCATGGCTGGATACCGGTACGCACGAAGCCCTGATGGATGCCGCCCTCTTCATCCAGACGCTGGAGAAGCGGCAGGGCCTGATGGTAGCCTGCCCGGAAGAGATTGCCTATCGCTCCGGCTACATCTCGGCGCAGCAATTGGAAGCGATCGCTCAGCCGATGCGGAACAACTCGTACGGAGCGTACTTGCTGCAGCTATTGAAAGAGCATGTGTTCTAGGGCCGGTTCGTCCTGACTGAATCGCGAGTGCCATCGCAATGAAGAAGACAGAAACCACTCTGCCCGGAGTCCTGATCCTTGAGCCTCGCGTTTTCGGCGATGATCGGGGATTTTTCCTGGAGAGTTACAACGAGCGTGTCTTCGCAGAGCTCGGCATCCGCGACAGATTCGTCCAGGACAATCATTCCTATTCCAGCCGGAACGTGGTGCGCGGACTGCACTACCAGATTCAGCAGCCGCAAGGAAAGCTGGTCCGGGTGATCATGGGAGAGATCGTCGATATCGCGGTCGATCTCCGGCAAAGTTCGGCCACCCTCGGCAAGTGGGAATCCTTCCGGCTATCGGGCGAGAACAAGCGCATGCTGTGGCTGCCCGTCGGGTTTGCACACGGCTTCTGCGTCGTCTCCGAGACAGCTCATGTCCTGTACAAGACCACCGATTATTATGCCCCGGAGCATGAGCGGACGGTGGCGTGGAACGATCCCGCCCTCCACATCGACTGGCAACTCGATGGCGAGCCGATCGTCTCAGCCAAAGACAAACACGGCCAACCCTTTTTGGAATGCGAGAAATTCCGGTAGATGTCCTCGCTGAATCTTCGCAGAAAGCAGTCTGCCCAAACTATTTGTCCCGCGTCCACTTCTCCTAAGTATCTGATCTGCAGTCGGATAGCCTTATCGCTTTGTGTGTTTTCCGACCCAAGGTACCTTCGGAACCTCGCGAACTCCACTCGATCTGAATAGACTGCGCATATCGAGCCGCGTCGTGGCGGACTCCGAGTCTCGTAAAGCACGCAAGCACAACTGAATTAAAAGGAATTGGGCCCTTGCAGGTTTTTCCATCGTGTCGCCGAGTCTTCCCCGCCCTCTTGATTGCCAGCGGAATCGCGCTGCTTACCGGTTGTCAGAGCTTGGCCTCGGGCGGCTCCCAAGGAGGCTCCACCTTGGCCGCGTCCTCGTCCACGCTTTCCTTTGGCAACGTGCAGAAGAATAAGAGCTCCAACCTTTCGGAGACACTGACCAACACTGGTGGAGCAACGGTGACCATCTCGGAAGCCAACGCCAGTGGCACGGGCTTTTCGGTGAGCGGACTCAGCTTGCCGATGGCACTCTCCCCAAAACAGAGCGTGACGTTCACCGTGACTTTTTCTCCCACGGCTACAGGATCCACCACCGGGACGCTCGCCGTTGTATCGACTGCAGACAACTCGACCCTGAGCATTGCGCTCTCCGGGACCGGTACGGCACAAGGCCAATTGTCGGTCTCACCGGCGAGCCTGAGTTTTGGCAACGTTGTGGTCGGTGCCAGCGGCTCGCTGAACGGCACACTGGGCGCGACCGGATCATCGGTGACCGTTTCGTCGGCGAGCACCAACAGCAGCGAATTTGTGCTCTCCGGAATCTCTCTGCCCACAACTCTCGCTGCTGGTCAGACAACATCTTTCACGGTCACGTTCTCACCGGCGACATCCGGCACGGCCTCAGCCGCACTTTCGTTTTCGAGCGACGCTGCGAATTCGCCGACCGCGCAAGGGTTGACCGGCAAGGGCACAGCCGCGACCCAGCACAGCGTGGCTCTGAGCTGGAATGCCAGTACTAGTTCAGGCGTGGTCGGTTACAACATCTATCGTGGCAGCGTGTCGGGCGGACCGTACGCGCGGATCAATTCTGCGCTCGAAGCCGCCACCGCTTACACGGACAGCAACGTCAGCGCAGGTCTGACCTATTACTACGTCACGACGGCCGTCGACGGGAGTGCAAACGAGAGTGGCTACTCCAATCAAACCCGGGCCGTGATTCCCACTCCGTAAACTCTGCCCACAACCGACCGGGAAGCGCTGCTCGGAACTGAAGACACCCCAGAACAGAGAACCCTTCATTCGGTGGGAACCGCTGCCTAGAGCCCTTTGCGGACCGCGGAGTGGGCCAGGGCATTGGCCTCGGTGTTGTTCTCACGAGGGACGTGGGAGATCGAAAAATCGAGGAACTGAGCCAATTTTCGGCAGGTCCAGTTCAGGGAATAGAGACGCGGGCTGCGGCAGGTGTAATCGCCCAGCATCTGCTTGACCACGACTTCGGAGTCTGAAAACACGTGGAGCGCTCTGGCTCTGAGTCCGACAGCACACTGCAAAGCCTCGAGCAGAGCGACGTACTCGGCAACATTGTTGTCGTGATGTCCAATCCACTTCGCGATTCTGATTGGGCCGTCTTGGGAGCCGTCGATCACGACTCCAATACCGGATGGTCCCGGATTCCCCAGAGATCCGCCGTCAACATAGGCAACTAGATCTGTCATTGTGTCCGCTGTCATCACTATGGGCGACGAAGGATTGTGGCGTCAAGATTCTTCCTTGGTTCGTCGTCATTATTCGGCCTTGGTCGGTCACGGCCCTCAACGGTCTTGGGGTCCCTGTGAATGATTCTGTGGAAAACAGGGACCATCGACTTCTTGCTATTCAACAAACGTTAACAATTCAAGGAGTTGCAGTTCTCAAATTCCAGATCTTTGCAAAGGCACATTGCACCGAAAAATGGCATTGACACTTTTGCAGCAAGTGTTTACTTTGGCTTCCGTCGACGGCTGAAAGGGTTGGCTTAAATAAAATTTTGCCAGTCCGAAGTAGGCTGAGTGATTAGCCCGGCGGGGTGACCCGAAGGGCAGCCAAACCTGAAAAAACCGACTGCTCTGCGAGGAGGAGTTGGGGTTTGGGACTGCGAAAGCAGTGATCGCATCAAGGGCTGTGACGGTGCATGCCTCCACGCCGTGGGCTCCCTCGCAGGAGCTGGCGGCTAGAGCATAACCAATGTCACAGCCTTTACCTTTTCTGCTTTCCGTCTCTCCGGCATCGCTCCGCGCGCCTCGCAGTTTCCAACCGAATTCCTCAATTCCCAAGTATCGGACGCTCCCAACATTGCTTTAGCTGCTAACGCTGAAGGAACCCTCAACTGAACTCGCGCCTTTGGCTGACTCAACCTGCCAGCAGGGCCGCGATGCGCTCCCCGGCGTGACCATCCCACAAAGGCGGTACAGCTCCCTTCTTCGCCTTGCCCGCGAGTACGCGGGAGAGTTCGGACCGCAATCTGTCCGGATCGCTTCCGACGAGAATGTTCGTACCCAGAGAGACTGTGATGGGTCGCTCGGTGTTCTCGCGGAGGGTCAGGCAAGGTACGCCGAGATACGTGGTTTCTTCCTGGATGCCTCCGGAGTCCGTGATTACCACGGTCGCGCGAGACTGCAGACCCAGAAAATCTATGTATGGCAGCGGATCGAGCAGCTGAAGTTGCCCCGCATTCAGTCCGAAATCAGAAATCCGTTGGCGAGTGCGTGGATGCGCCGGGAAAACCACCGATAGATCGCGATTCACCTCGAGCAACGACTGCAGGATGCTCTTCAGCGTGGCACTCTCGTCAACATTCGCTGGACGGTGCAGTGTGACCAGGGCATAGCGCTCGGGAAGACCGTTCTTGTTTTGACGTTGCGCCAGCGGCAACAGCTTCACGAGAGAGTCAATCATGACATTGCCGACACGGAAGATTTTCTCGGGCGCAATTCCTTCGCGGCGAAGGTTCCTGTCTCCGTCTTCCGAGGGCGTATACAACACATCAGCGAGCTGATCGGTGACCAGCCGATTGATTTCCTCCGGCATGCCGCGATCGAAAGAACGCAGCCCGGCCTCGACGTGGCCCACGCGGACTCCAAGCTTTGCGCAGACCAGAGCGGCCGCAACCGTGGAATTGACGTCACCATAGACGAGCACGATGTCGGGCTTGCGTTCGAGCACCACCGGCTCGAAACGGGTCATGATTTCGGCCGTCTGCCGGGCATGCGTCCCGGAACCCACCGCCAGGTTTACGTCTGGAGCCGGGATGCCAAGCTGCTCAAAGAACACGTCCGACATATTCGCGTCGTAGTGCTGACCAGTATGGACCACGGCCTGAACGACATGCCGGCGGGATTTCAGGGCGTTCAGTACTGGCGCTACCTTCATGAAATTCGGGCGCGCCCCCACAATGTGAAGCACATTCACCGGCATATCCCACTGATGATCATGCAGACTAGATTACCCGATTACGAGCGGGGAAGGTGGGCGGCGAAGATTGTGGAGGGACGGGCGTCTCGCGAGCCTGCCCTGAGCGCAGTCGAAGGGTCCAGCCGGGCGGGGACGCCCGGCTCTCCATCACACCCGCGGTAAGAATCACCTGATCGCGGCGCTAGTGTGAAACCGCCGCAAACAGCTCCGAGTGCATCAGCGACTGAAACTTCTGATCGTCGCTCTTGAAATGCACCTGCAGGTTGGAACTGTCGGAGTCGACCGTGGTGCTGTCGATCGCGGTCTTCTCAATCGGACTGGCGTTCATCTTCTTGTAAAGCATGACGCCCTTGACGATCGTGGAAAGTGTAGCCGCCGTCATTGAGTCGGCTGTGAGAACACTTAGATCGAGACTCACTCCGCTCTGGAAGTTCATGGTGTAGCGGGAAGCCAGAATGCGCTTCTTGATGGTCTCGTAGTCGGCGACCTTGGCCGCATCGCCCATCGCCGAACGCATCATGTTCTGGGTGCCCTGCTGGTCGAGAATGCTCCACACCGGCGCCCCGTCCACGGCCGCCATCTGCTCCGCCATCTGCGGGTTCGAATCCAGCGACGACCGCTTCCCGTCGCGCGTATCGAGCGCACTCTGCAGGGACGCCTGAGTGCCGAAGGCAAGCGTGTTCTCGTCCAGGAAGGTCATCACCAGACCGCCCTGCATGGGATAGAGAAGCGCACTGCCGTACTTGGTACCGGCAATCTTCTTCACTTTCATCTTCTTGAGCACGGCCTTGGCGGAAAACGAACCCTGTGCCACTCCGATCGTCTGGATCCCCTGTTTCCCTGAGCGGAAAGCAGCAAACGTCAGCTGCTCCAGATCGTGGTCGGCATCAATTCCAATGGCCTTCAGCGAGGTCTCGAGTTGCTTCAGATTCTCCGGCAGCACCTGCTCCTTCAATTGCTGCGCCGTCGGCGAATCCTTCAGTGCGCGATAATCCACGCCGATAAGCTGCTGAATTTCCGCCGGCACCAGGGACCGGGCCGACGACGCGATCGGCATGGCATAGCCAGCCGTGGCACAGAGAAGGAGCGCTGCAAACCACAAATTCTTCATAAATTCCTCAAGACGATCTGCATCGGTTAGATGCGAAACGCACGTTGGACGTTGGAGATCTGAGTTTATTTTAATCCGGAACTGGGCCAGGTGACCGGTACTAAAGTGCATCCCCTGCTTATTCCGAGAACGAGGGTAGACAAGAGAACTTGCGCGGCAATGAAGACCGCTGGCGCCTTACTTCAGGGCCTCGGCTGCCCAGAGTGAGGTGCCGCGCTGCCCTTGGAGGTCTTCTCGGATGCTATGGACGCGTCGATGATCGCCAACCTCGTGTCCAGAGCTTTCAGAAGGTCTTCGGCGGACGGAAGCGGTTTCGTGGGCTTACTTTTCAGATAGCCATAGTTTTCAATCGGTGGCCCTGAGGCTTGGTTTACGTCGATGTCTAGGTAGCTTTGACCCAGCAGTCCTTCTGTTTGGATTGCGACGATTGCATCCTTGGGAACGCGCAGATCATAGGATGTAATAAGGGCCATTTCCACCTCAGCGGGGCAGTTTTTATTCTGCGGGTTGGCGCGAACCGAGCGAGCAGTCCCGACATCCACCCCCGCGATCCTCACCCCGGCTCCTTCCCTGAGTCCCTGTACATCACTAAAACAAGACTTTAGCGCTTGACGCGACAAATGAAGATTGCCGACAAACAGGATGCCGATGGCGGCGAGTCCGACGGCAACGATCAGCACGAGGACCGATCTTCTGAGCATGATTACACCTTCAGGGCTAGCGCTCTCTTCCTTATCTCCGCCACAAACCCCTCGTCCTTCAACGACTCCAGGTTAATCTCTACATTCGCCAGCGCGCCCGTCAGCGCCGCTTTCGCCAACGCAACCGCTGTCGTCAAATCCGACTTCATGTTTGGGTTGGTTATCGGACCAAGTTTCCCGGCGATCTGCGCCACCTCGACCACCCGCTCCGCCACTCCCAGCGGAACACTGGTCGCCTGTTTCAGCGCGGCATTGATCGCCCCATCGCCATCCGAAGATTCCTTCGCCGCCTTGTACGCTTTCATGACGAGATTGTACGACTCAGCATCGGCGTCAATCGCCGCCTTCAGTTCCTCGCGCAGCTGGCTCAATCGCGCGATAGCTTCGCTGAGGGCAGCCTCGTGCTGCAAGTAAGCCTTCTTTCCCCGCGACATCGAAGCGACCATAGTGGCGATTCCGGCCGCCATCGCCCCGCTCGCTGCCGCCGCGCTGCCCCCGCCCGGCGTCGCGGTCGGAGCAGCCAGTTGCTCTATGAACGGCTCAACTCCTGCCCGCAGCCCGCCTACCGCCATCTTGCCACCCATTACCGCGGCCAGCCGGTTCTCCAGAATCAGCGACGAGTCGAAATTCTCCACTTGCAGAAACCATTCCGCCGCCTGTTCCAAGGCCTTCTTCGGAATCAGCCCGACAATCTCACTCGAAACCGGCACCACGCCATAGCGGGCGGCCTCGCGCTTCACGTATTCGAAAACGCGATGGATCGGCGTCTGCTCGAAGTCCGTCAGGTTCATCGAGACCTGCGCCAGCCCGCGCACCAGAAATCCCGCGCCCTTTACAAAGCGCAGCCCGCCCCCCGAAAAACGCACCGCCTTCGCGATTTTCTTGGCGATCTCCACATCCGGCGTATTCAAAAAGACGTTGTAGGCAATCAGAAACTTGCGCGCCCCAACCACCGTCGCCCCGGCCGTAGGATGCACCCGCGCCTCACCAAAATCCGGCTTGCGGGCTGGATGGGTCGCAATCTCCGCCCGGATCCCCTCGAACTGCCCCCGCCGAATGTTCTCCAGATTCTGCCGCTCGGGCGTGGTTGCGGCCGCCTCGTACAGATAAACCGGAATCTCAAACCGCTTCCAAATCTCCGCGCCCACGTGGCGAGCCATGGCCACGCAGTCTTCGATCGTCACGCCATCAATCGGAATGAACGGCACAACGTCGGACGCGCCCATGCGCGGGTGCGCTCCCTGATGCTTCGTCAGGTCAATCAACTCCGCGGCCTTCCCTACCCCGCGAATCGCCGCTTCCTGAATGGCGTCGCGCTCACCGACCAGCGTAATGACGCAGCGGTTGTGATCGGAGTCCATCTCGCGATCCAGCAGAAAAACACCAGGGATCTTCATCGCCTCGACAATGGCATCGACTTTCGCCTTGTCCCGGCCTTCGGAAAAATTAGGAACGCATTCAACCAGAGTGGTAGGCATACGCGAGAAGGATAAAGGGCGATGGTTAACTCAGGCAACCTGAGGCACGGTCAGGTGGTTAGAGCTGGTTCAAGAATGCTTTTTGAGGGCTAAGAAACGCGGCCCTCAGGAGCTGAAGCCCGTAATTTTGGGGGCTCATAGCGGCACGGCTAAAGCCGTGCCCTTCCCAAAACCAATTTTTGAAACCAGTTCACGTTTGGACAGGCCAGGGGAGGCATTCCCTCAGAAACCCGCGCAGGTATTAGCATTTGAACATGACCAAGGCGTGGAAGCGACACATGCGATGGTTCCTGAACCTCTATCCTCCGTTCTTGGGCGCGGGAATCCGCGTCAGGCGCCTCCAGCCCGACTGGAAGGCAATTGACGTCGAGATGAAACTACGGTTCTGGAACTCCAATTACGTCGGCACCCATTTCGGAGGCTCGCTCTATTCGATGACCGACCCGTTTTACATGCTGATGCTCATCGAAACTCTGGGCCGCGATTACATCGTATGGGACAAGAGCGCGACCATCCGTTTTAGAAAACCTGGCAAAGGCAAGGTGCGCACAGAATTTCGTTTAGCCGATGCCCAATTGGACGAAATCCGCGATAAGTTAAAGACGCAGGACAAGATCGAGCCGACTTTCCTGGTCGAAGTCAGGGACGAGTCCGGCGCTCTGGTCGCAGAGGTCGAGAAGGTTTTACACGTCCGGAGGAAACAACCAGAGAATTCCAAAAGCATCTCCGACCGGATTTGACAGGCCGCCGCCTCAACAGGCAGACTGCAAAACTATGCGGTGGACACCCCGACTTTCCGGCCGCGGCTTTACCTGACTCTAGTCCTGCCTAAAACGTCCGTCGGCCGTTTCCCTTGTCATCACAATCTGATGTAAGCGAAAGGATGTCGCTATGCTCCGTCGCAGCCTGATTGTTTGTCTGGTCATGTTGTCGTCCATCTCAGCTCTCGCCCAAAAAGAGCGCCACTTCGATTTTCACTACACCTTCACGGTGAAGAACGTCACCCCCGGCGAGGGCGTCCGCGTTTGGATTCCCCTCGCCCACGCAGACGCCTTCCAGGATGTAAAGATAAGCTCAAAATCGGGCGATCTGCCGCTGAAGCAAGTCCACCAGCCGGAGTATGGCAACGAGCTTCTCTACGCCGAAGCCGCCAAAGCGGACAAGGGCGAATACAAGTTCTCGGTGGACTACGACATTGTGCGCCGCGAGCACGTCGTGCTCTTGAACGGAAAGCCCGCGCCCGACCTGCGCCCCGAGTACTCGCCCCGCCTCCAGTTGGCAAGATTTCTCGAACCTGACCGTCTGGTACCAGTCACCGGGGTCCCGGCCCAACTCGCCGCCGAGCAGACCAAAACCGCGACCACCCAGCTCGAAAGAGCGAAAAACATCTACGACTACGTCTTCCGCACCATGAAGTATGACAAGTCCGGCACCGGATGGGGACACGGCGATACCCTCTGGGCCTGCGATTCCAAGCACGGCAACTGTACCGACTTTCACTCCGTTTTTATCTCCATGGCGCGCTCGCAGAAAATTCCCGCCCGCTTCCAGATCGGATTCCCCCTCCCCGCTGACAAAACCTCCGCTGAGATCCCCGGCTACCACTGCTGGGCCGAGTTCTACCTCGACTCCGCCGGCTGGGTTCCCGTCGACATCTCCGAGGCGTGGAAGCATCAGGAAAAACACGACTACTTCTTCGGAGCGCACGATGTGAATCGCGTGCAATTCACCCAAGGGCGCGATCTGAAGCTCGTTCCCGCGCAGCAGGGCGCAGCGCTGAACTATTTTGTCTACCCCTACGTGGAAGTTGCCGGAAAGGAATACCCAAACGTATCCATCGCCTTCTCTTTTAAAGAAGTCGCTGCCAAGCCTGCTAGCGCAAGCGCGACTCAATAGGAAATCCGCCGGGCGCAAACACAACCGGGCGGTAATGCTAGAATCCTTTGCGCAGTCGAGGCAGCAGGAATTTCAACCAGGAGTACGCCATGCCAAAATACGTAATCGAACGTGAGATCCCCAACGCCGGCAAACTCACTCCCCAGGAACTGCACGGAATCTCGCAGAAATCCTGCGGAATCCTCCAGAAACTCGGACCGCAAGTGCAGTGGGTGGAGAGCTTCGTCACCGACGACAAAATCTATTGCGTCTACATCGCTCCGAACGAGGAGATCATCCGCGAACACGCCCGCCAGGGAGGTTTCCCGGCCAACCGCATTTCAGCTGTTCGTTCCATCATCGGCCCGACCACGGCGGAAGGCTGAGTCCGAGTCAGCGTGAGCAGCATTCGCAGGCCGACCATCGGCGTATTCGACTCAGGCGTAGGCGGCCTCACCGTGCTGCGGGCGCTGCTCAACCGCATCCCCGACGCCGATTATCTTTACTTCGGCGACACCGCCCGCCTGCCTTACGGATCCAAGTCCGCAGCCACCGTAGCGCATTACGCCGTCGGGGCCGTGAGCTACCTGCAGGATCAGGGCGCAGAATTACTCGTCATCGCCTGCAATACCGCCACCGCCCTCGCTCTGGACGAGATCAAAGCCGGCTCGCACGTGGAGGTGATCGGCGTAGTCGAACCGGGAGCCGACGCCGCGGCGCACGCCAGTACCAAACGCAGCGTCGTAGTCATCGGCACCGAAGCCACCGTCGCGAGCCATGCCTATCGCCGCGCACTGGAGGCCAAGGGCGTCGCGGTACGAGAAAAAGCCTGCCCGTTGCTCGTGCCCCTGGTCGAAGAAGGTTGGACCGAGCATCCCGTCACCGAGCAAGTCGCCAGAATTTACCTGTCAGAAGCCTTTTCCGAAGACTCGCGCGACGCAGACGTACTATTACTCGGCTGTACTCACTACCCTTTGCTGAAGCCACTGCTGCGGCGAATCGTGCCTGATCACATCAGCATCGTCGACTCAGCCGAATCCACTGCCCAAGCAGTTGCCCGGCAACTCCAGATTGATCCTCTTCACACGCCCAATGATCCCGAACGAAGAAGCGTCCCACGCCTGAAGTTCTACGCCACCGACTCCGCAGAAAAGTTCAGAAAAATGGGCACGCGCTTCCTGGGACATCCCGTGGAAGATGTGGTGCACGCGGACCTGAAAGAGTAGCGCCGGCGCCTCGCTGGCAATCGTGGTGGCCTCCACCTGCGAGGGCAAAGGTGCCCTCGCCCTTCGGCGTTGCTCAGGGCAGGCTAGCCGGCAAGTTGCCGGCGCTACACAAACAAAAACGGCCGCTTGCGCGGCCGTTCTCTGGGCTCCTAACCTCGATCTCAGTACAACCGGAAACTCACTTCGACGTTGATCATCACCGCTACCGGCTTCCCATCCTTCATCGCCGGCTCGAAGCGCCAGTTCTTCACCGCTTCGATCGCTTTTTCATCCAGGCCCAGTCCCAACGTGCGCGCCGGCCGGATATCATGCGGTCTGCCGTCCGGCCCGACGATCAGCCACAGCACGCACACGCCCTGGTACTTCGCTTTCCGCGCTTCCTCAGAGTACTCGGGATCCGGAGCGTAGATCGCTTTCGGGGCCGAAACCCCTCCACCTACGCGAAACGCGCCGCCACCTGTACCGCCGCCGTGGCCCGGTCCAAATCCGGGGCCTTCACCCGAACCCACACCGCCACCGTTGCCCGATCCAATGCCTCCACCCGAACCGGTGCCATTCGATGGTGGGCCCGAGGGCAGATGCGAAAGCGGATCGCCCAGGTTCGGCAGATTGGGCTGCGCCAAATGAACTTGCGGCGGAACCACGATCGTCGGATCCATCACTAACTTCGGGTGCTCATTCCGCACCACAACGACCGGTGGAGTAAACTGCTGCATCGACTGCTTCGGCAAGCGTCCCTGCGTGGCCTGCAATTTGTCGCGGTCGCCACCGCCGCCACCGCCGCCCGACCGAGTTTTCGAAGCCTCGAGCACCGGCAAGTCACTCGGGGCAATCAACTCGACGGTCTGCTGCGGCTTGACCTCCGTAATGATCTTCCTTCCCAACATCGTGCCAGCGATGATCACCGCCAGCCCGAGCACGTGGATCGCGGTCGAGCCCGCTGCTCCCCTCCCCTTGTAGTTGTAGAAACCCCAGATGTCCCGGACCGGGACAGGCTTCGAAGTCAGCACCAGCGGGGGCAGTTTCTTGGGGAAGAAAAAATCGTCCAGGTTGCGGAACAGCGATTTCCAGATCGGCTCGTCCAGGGTCTGATTGTGCAGCAGAAGATGGAGCTCCGGTTCTGGTTGCTGCAAATTCCGCGGTGTTTCGTTTTCAGCCATATTTTCCCGAAAGCGTAAGCCCCAACTTGACAGTTCGGGGGAAAGTCTAACTACTCCCTGGTCGGACTAGCCAAGCCACTCCCACCCCTTTAGATGCACGACCCATCCCCGATGGTCGCCCTAAATCGCTGGGCACCACCCGGATCTTTTACTTAAGCCGATTAGATGCTTGATCTCTACGATCTGTAAAAATTGTACACGCTTTTTCCCAACCCGAAACAGTACTTTTTGAGTTCTGCCGGTAACCGGCGAGTCCAATAGACGTGTCCTTCCGCGCTCCCTATAATGAAAAGATTCAATCATTTGGGAGAACCTGCTAGTGCCGATGGACCTTAAATCCACCATCAACCTGCCCAAGACCGGCTTCCCCATGAAGGCCAACCTGCCTCAGAACGAGCCCAAAATGCTGGCTCGCTGGGAAGAGCAGCACATCTACGACCGAATCCGGGAAAAACGCAAGGGTTCGCCCCCCTACGTTTTACACGACGGCCCGCCCTATACCAGCGGCCCCATCCATCTCGGCACCGCCCTCAACAAGTGCCTCAAGGATTTCATCGTCAAGTCCAAGACGATGTCCGGTTTCGACGCGCCCTACGTCCCTGGCTGGGACTGTCACGGGCTACCCATCGAAATCAAGGTCGACAAGGAACTGGGCGGCAAGAAACTCCAGATGCATCCTTCCGATGTCCGCGCCGAATGCCGTAAATACGCACAGAAATTCCTCGACCTGCAGCGCCAGCAGTTCAAGCGCATCGGCGTCTTCGGCCGATTCGACCAGCCGTACTCCACCATGACGCCGCAGTACGAGTCCGTCGTGCTCGAGACCTTCTACTCCTTCTACGAAAACGGATTCGTCTACAAAGGCCTGCGTGCCGTTTACTGGTGCATGCACGACGAGACCGCCCTTGCCGAAGCCGAGGTTGAATACGAGAATCACACCAGCTCGACCGTCTGGGTGAAATACGCGCTCCTCGACGATCCCGCAAAAATCGACCCCGCGCTCGCCGGCAGGAAACTTTCCACCATCATCTGGACCACCACTCCCTGGACGCTGCCCGCCTCGATGGCTGTGGCCTTCCATCCCGATGAAGAATACGTGGCGCTCGAATCCGGCGGCGAGGCCTACATCGTTGCCTCCAAACTTGCCAAAGACGCTGCTGAGAAATGCGGCCTCGCCAACCCGCGTGAACTCGCCCACTTCCCCGGCCGCAAACTCGAGCGCCTCAACTTCCAGCATCCCTTCCTCGACCGCAAAGTTCTCGGGGTGCTCGCCGACTACGTCACCATGGATACCGGAACCGGTGTCGTCCACACCGCGCCCTCGCACGGTGCCGAGGACTTCGCCACCGGCGTCAAGTATGGCCTCGACGCCACCAGCAACGTCGACGAAAAAGGCATCCTGCGCAACGGCCTGCCCGAGTACGACGGCAAGCGCGTCTGGGACGCCAATCAGCCCATCATCGACCTGGTCAAACGCCGCGGCGCCCTGCTGCACACGGAAAAAACCGAGCACTCGTATCCGCACTGCTGGCGCTGCCACAATCCCGTGATCTTCCGCGCCACCGAGCAGTGGTTCATCTCCATGGAAACGCCCATGCCCGGCGGCCAGGGGAAAGAAGATACGCTGCGCACCCGCACGCTCAGTGAGATCAAGAACGTCAAATGGGATCCGGCGTGGGGCGAAGAGCGCCTCTCGAACATGATTCAAACCCGCCCCGACTGGTGCATCTCGCGCCAGCGCGTGTGGGGCGTCCCAATCGCCGTCTTTCTCTGCGAAAGCTGTGGTAAGCCGCTCCACGACCACGCCATCAACCGCAAGGTCGTCGCACTCTTCGCGCGCTCAGGCGCCGATGCCTGGTTTACCTCCGAGTCCGACACTATTCTTCCTGCCGGGACCAAGTGTCCGCACTGCGGTGGTAACAAGTTTGAAAAGGAAACCGACATCTTCGACGTCTGGCTGGAGTCGGGCGCCAGTTATTTGGCCCTGATCGGGGCCGAGCCCGACTACCCGTGGCCCTCTGATCTCTACCTCGAAGGCGGCGACCAATACCGCGGATGGTTCCAGTCTTCCCTGCTCTGCGCCATGGGCACGCGGGCTACGCCACCCTACCGCGGCGTAGTGACCCCCGGCTGGACGCTTGACGAAAAAGGTCAGGCCATGTCGAAGTCCCGGGGCAACGATGTAGACCCGGTCGACATCGCCAGCCGCCTGGGGGGAGAAATCGTGCGCTTTTGGACGGCGTCGGTCGACTTCCGCGAAGACGTAGTCGGCTCGGAAGCACTGATGCAACGGGTGGGCGAAAACTACAAGAAGATTCGCAACACGTTTCGCTACATTCTGAGCAACCTCTACGATTTCGATCCGGTCAAAGACGCAGTTTCCTTCGAGAAGATGGAAGAACTCGACCAGTACATGCTGCGGCAGACGTGCTCATTCGCGTCCGATGTAAGGAACTGGTACGACGAGTTCGCCTTTCACAAGATCTACCATCGCGTAAATCACTTTTGTATCGTCGATCTAAGCGCGTTCTACTTCGACGTGCTCAAGGATCGCCTCTACACCTCGGCGCCGAAATCGCAGGCTCGCCGGTCAGCGCAGACCGCGGTCTGGCGCATCGGCGAGGCCCTGGTTCGCTTCCTCGCGCCCATCATGACCTTCACCTCCGAAGAAGTCTGGCGATATCTGCCCAAGGTCGACGGCCGTTCCGACAGCGTGCATTTGGCCATGTTCCCAACCGCCGCCGACATTCTTGGAGGCCAGGTCGCCGAGCAGGACGAGTTGCAGCAAAAAGACTGGCTGAGTTTGCGTGGCGTGCGCGACGAAGTCCTCAAAGCCCTGGAAGAGGCTCGCAACAACAAACTGATCGGCAGTGGTCTGGAAGCCCAGGTCCATCTCAGCGCGCCGGATCCGTTGTACGCGCTCCTGAAACGCTACGAGGCCCAACTGCGTTACCTGTTCATCGTGTCTTCCGTCAGCCTGAGGCAAGGCCCTGGTAACGGCACTGCTAGCGTGCACGTAGAGATCAAGAAAGCCGAGGGTGCCAAGTGCGAGCGCTGCTGGAACTACTCAGCCCACGTGGGCGAGGACAAGAACTATCCCACGGTGTGCGAGCGCTGCAGCGCCGTGCTCAAAGAAATTGAAGGAGCGTGACCGCACCTTCCGCAAACGCGCTAAGCTAGTATTGTGTTCCACATCCATCCTGTCATCCTGAGCGAAGCGAAGGACCTATGTATTTGGCTGCGGAATGCATAGGTCCTTCGCTTCGCTCAGGATGACAACTTAAACTTATGTCGCGAATTTACGGGACGCGACCTACGAGAAACATAAGAAGAATTTTCCGGACATGCGCAAATATCATTTCCTGATTGCCCTGCTGGTCATCGCCCTCGACCGTTTCACCAAGTGGACGATCGCCCATAAACTCTCCGTGCACGACGGTATTCAGGTGATCCCCGGCTTCTTCCGCATCATTCACGCCGAAAACCCCGGCGCCGCGTTCGGAATCTTTGCCGACTCCCCTTCTCCGTGGAAAGTTGGCATGTTGATTCTGTTTTCCATGATCGCGCTGGTCATCGTCTGCGCGCTGCTCTGGAAGAACAGCCACACCCTCACCACCACCGGCGCTGGGCTCTCCTTGATTCTGGGTGGCGCAATCGGAAATCTGTGGGACCGCCTGGTCAGCGGCCACGTCGTGGATTTCTTGCTCTTCTACATCGGCCGCTATCAGTGGCCCGCCTTCAATGTAGCCGACAGCGCCATCGTGGTAGGCGCCGGGCTCCTGGTGTTTGAAATCTTGTTCACGAAATCGCCGACGCAGAAGACAGCGTAACATCGGCTTCTGGCTGCTAGCTCCTAGCCACCCGCAAGCAGAGAAAGCTAGTAGCTAGTGGCCCACTACGGCGTCCCGTACAGCTGCCGGTAGACGCTCGCATTCCGCAGGATGGCTTGCACGTACTCGCGCGTTTCGGTGAACGGGATGGACTCGACGAATTCCTGCGGATCGCGGTAGTGGCCTTGTCCCAGCCAGTCTTCCACGCGGTCCGTGCCCGCGTTATAGGCAGCAAGCGCGTACTCGAACTGTCCGTTGTACTTGTCGACCATGTCTTTGAAGTAGCGCGTGCCCAGCTGGAGGTTGACCGCGGGCGTGTACAGTTGCGGCGCGGTGTAGCCTCTCAGTTTGACTTGCTTTGCGACGGTCTTGCCGGTCTTGGGTAGAAGCTGCATGAGCCCGACAGCGTTTGCATGGGAAATGGCCGCTGCATTGAACTCCGACTCCTGGCGGATCAGCGAAGCAACCAGGTATGGATCGAGCCCGTTAAGGGTCGAATACTTGCGGAGATCAGTCCAGTAAGCCTTCGGGAAAAGCGCTTCCCAGTACGGCCGCGGCAGGTCGGGAATATCGACGGCGAAGTAGTTGGGCGTGGTGCGCTTCATGATCTCGATCCCGCGATCGTACCGGCCGCCATCCTGATAGACGCGCGCCATCTCGGGCGGCGCCCACGTTCCGCCCTCTTCGGTGGCGGCGGCCTGCAACTCGCGCACGGCCTGCTCGGCGAGCGCGCCGTTCGAAAGCAGGCGAGCCCGTTCGACTCGCAGGTTGTCTTCGGGGGGTATGGTCGCGGCGATTTTTCCGTTCGTCGAAAGCGCTGGAACGCGATCGAGCAAGGCGTAATGCAACGGCTCTTCGCTGGCAGCGTGCAGGCTCTTGAGCCTTTGGCGTCCCAACTCGGCGTAATAGAAATTGCGATAGCGATCGGAAAGCTTCTGATAGAACGCCCGCGCCATTCCCGGCTTGTTTTCTTCTTCCGCTAGGCGCCCGCGCCAGTAGAGCGCGGCGGGAATTTCCGCCGAATCGGGATAGAGAGCGATCTGGTCTTCAAAGCCCTGGCGCGCTTCCTCGACTCGTAACTGCCGGAAGCACAACCAGGCAGCTTTCCAATGCGCGTACGAGGAACGAGAGCCATTTGGGAAGCGCTGCTGCACCTCGCGGAAATAGTCGATCGCCCGATCGTAGTCGCGCTTCAACATGTACATGTTCGCGGCGGAAAACAACGCCTGTTCCAGCCACGGGCTCGACGGACCAAACTGGCGCAACTGGTCCAGCGTGCGCTGGACCGCATCCTCGTCGCTGGTCGAGCGCGCAGTCTCGTTGAGCAGGTAAAGGCGTTGCGCTTCGGCATCGCCGGTCTGCGGGCCCATCGACGTCAGGAGTTGGCGAGCATCGCGGCTTCGGTCGCTTTTCTCCAGAGCGGCCGCCAGCTCAAGTTGCAGGCCCGGACGATCGGGCGGACTGGCCTGATCCAGCAGTTCGCGATAATCGTGCGCAGCATCGCTGTAGTGCTTCGACTTGAAAAGAAGATCGGCTCGGGTCCGGCGTTGGGCAATACTCCCGGAAATTCCGAGTTTGCGCAATTCAACTCCGGCCGCGTCTTCTTCCGAACTGTTGGGCAGGTTGTAGAAGACATTGCGGAAGGCGCTGCCCGCTTTCTGCTTTTCTCCGGCCGCCAGGTACGCGCGGCCGATCGACAGTTCCACATCGCTGCGCACGGGTGTCCGCTCCGTTTCAAGCAGGGCCACCGCTTCCTGCGCGCGGCCTTCCTTCAGGAGCGCGTTTGCGTAGCTCAGGTGGGCGTCGCGGATGAGTAACGAATCGGGAAAATTCTTGCTGAAGTCACCCAGAGTAGAGAGCGCCTCCGCGTTGTGTCCCGTGTCTAGGTAGGCATCGCCAAGATAGTATGCGACGTAGTCTCCCAGTTCACTGGCGCCGGCCTTGGCGCGGCTGAGGGGATCGATGGCCTTGGCCGGGTCATGATCGAGTGTGCGAGCGTAGCCGACCACGAGCCAGGCGAGTGCGCCGGCATCTTCTTTCGAGTGGCGGCGCGCGTAGCCTTCCACCCCGGCATAGGCGGCCGGGGTACGGTCCTGCAGCAATTGCTGCGCCATGGGGCGGAGGCTGGCGGAGGCGACGAATGCCTGCTTCACGCGTCGCACGCGCGGGGATACTCGTTTCCGTTTCTTTGTGCTCGTTTTCTTTTTGTTCGTTGTGGCAGGATGCGCGGTCTTGCGCGGAGGGTGCGCAGTTTGCGCTGCGGCTCTGTGCGAATCCATCGGCCAGAGCAGGAGAAGTGCTCCGGCAAAAACCCAGACTGACAAACGACCCACTCGAACCCTACCTAGCGCCGGAAATTGGCTCCCATGATGGAGATGTCGTCTTCTGCGAGACTACGCACTACTTCATCTTGGAAGTAATTGGCGGAAGCTGCAACCGTGTTCCCGTAACGTTTCTGGTACGTCGTGCGACTCTTTTCAATCGCTTCTTTTAAGCGGTCGTAAAGGTCTTTTTTCTTTCGGCCTTCCGAAACATGTGCCTGGTTGTAGAGCTTGATCTCATCGACCAGGAGTCGGGCAAAGCGCTGAGCTTTGCGGTGAACTTCCTGGTCCTCAGGCGAAACGCCAGAGGCAGCCGGAGTCATTGCTTCGCTGGCAGCGGCTTCCGATTGAGCCGTCGGCTGTGGATATAGATCCGGTGGGGCAGCCTCAGCTTCGATGACTGCGGATTGGACCTCTGTGGCAGCGTGCTGATCCCCGGCCGCCGGGGACGCAATCCCAGCTGCCAGCGGCGCGGACGCCTCGGCAGCCGCCACCGCCGCCAGGGCGTGACCAGGAGCATGCGACGCGAATGGATCGTTGTAAGCGGGAGACGCTTGCGACGCGGCCACGGGACGGCTCTCAGTGGGCTCAGCGGCTGGTTCCTTGTGCGCCTGCTTGCGCAGCGAATTCACTTCCAGCCATGCGCTGGTGGAAAGGACCAGGAGTTCAAGGGAACCCGCATCCAGCTTTCCCCCTGCATCGGCGCCCCCGTCGGCGTAAACCAGGGCGGCAACTTTGTCTTTCAACACGAGCGGCAGAAGGCGAATCTCTCCGCTGGCCGGAGTTCCAAACTCCTCGAGAAAGCGGGCATCGGATTCGGCAGGCGGAGCGTTTACGACCACACGGTCGTGGATCGTGCGCCCCACGGCCGGAGCATTTGAGTCGAGACCAAAATCTTTGAGCTGATCGTTCTTGGCGAACCCACGTCCCTGCCAGCCGCTGGCGTGGCCGCCCTTGACAACGAACAACGCGACTCTGGCGGCGTAGCGTGAGCAGGTGTCGAGCAGAGCGCCGAGGATTTCCCTTTGCGAGGTTCCCATCTGGATCTCGGCGACGGCGCGAGCCAGATCTGTGCCCACGTCGGAATTGGAAGGTGCCGCTGCCGAGTCCGCTTCCAACTCTTCCATCACTCGGCGGACAATCTCGCTGCGCAGTTGGGCAGCGTGGCTGTCCAGGACTTGGCCAACCACCCGTTCCACAATTGGTTCCATCCAACCGCGGTCCTTCATTCCTACTCCGAGAGCGAAGATTGCTGGGGGCTAGAGGGATCTTCCCCCTAAACTCTGATTATACGGCTACTTGCAGGCGTTCTGGACACCTTGGTAGAGGTTCTTCCGGGTACGAAAGTCACCCGCCCTCGTCGTCGCCGAGACAATTCCTCCAGTCGCACGTCGAAACTGAGCACCGCAAATCGCGGCTAACCATTACAATAGCACTCTGGGTTTTGCCGCGAGGGACGGAAAAATCTGCATCGAGTAACGAATGAGTGCCATCCAACCCAACGTACGAGAGCCCGTCAGCGATGAACTAGCGCTGGTCCGGGCAGCCAAGGGCGGCGACGATAAAGCGTTTGAAGAATTGGTTCGACGCTATGATCGGAACGTATTTCGCATCGCACAGCACATTACGCAGAATCGCGAGGACGCAGAAGACGTAGTTCAGGATGCCTTCCTCAAGGCGTATGGAAACCTGGCTCAGTTCCAGGAACAGTCCAAGTTTTACACCTGGCTGGTGCGAATTGCGGTCAACGAAGCCCTGATGAAGCTGCGCCGGAGACGACCAGAACGCATGGTCTCTCTGGACGAGGACGTAAAAACCGAGGACGACTCGCTGCCCCGCGAGGTCGCGGATTGGAGTCCCAATCCGGAACAAATGTATAAACAGGCGGAGCTGCGAGAGATTCTGACTCGCACGATCCAGGGATTGCCAGCTGGGTTCCGGACCGTTTTCGTGCTGCGGGATGTCGAAGGCCTTTCGACCGAAGAAACGGCCCAGGCATTGGAGTTGAGTATTCCGGCCGTGAAGTCGCGTTTGCTGCGCGCCCGGCTGCAATTGCGGGAGCGGCTGAGCCGCTACTTTCAGAAACGAGCGAGTGGAGACGGCAACCAGTGAAGTGTTCTGAATTCCTTAACGAGTTAACCAACTACCTGGATGGCGCGCTGGACGATCGGACCAAGTCCGAGCTGGAAGACCATCTCGCCTGGTGCCACAACTGCTACGTCGTCTGCGACACGACCCGCAAAACCATCGAAATCTATCGGAATTCGGAGCTCTACGAACTACCCGACGATCTGCGGGGCCGCCTGCGCTCGGCGATCATGAGCAAGTGCTCGCAGCAGAAGAAGCCCGGCCCGCAGGGCGTTTGAGCAATCTGAGACGTTACCTTTCGGATTCCCCCATCCTGCTGATTCGCGGCTAGCTACGGGTCTGCAAGCGCCACCAAATCAGGCTAAGTCGAACCTTTTCCTCACAAACTGAATCTAAATATGTAACAACTGCCCAGTGAGTTGGATCACTGAAACGGTCGAGTGAGTTGGATCACAATTAGCACGTAGGCAGGTTTCTCGGGTTTTCTGGGGGGATTAAACATGCTATCCAGGATGTTCGACGCAGTGTTCGGGTGCTGGCATTCTCACTACAGTTTTCCTATCACGGTTCGGGCAGGTTCGCGGCGCAATGGCACGGTTGCTCGCAAGGGAACATATGTGGTGTGCCTCGACTGCGGCAAGGAACTTGCCTACGACTGGCACGAAATGAAGATTGTAGACTCGCCCCGGAGCGAGTCCGCACGCACGCTGGTGACGAAGGAAGCCGCATAACGCCCTGGTCGCTTTCTTAGCCGCCGCCACGAATCCTGTGGCGGCTTTTGTTTTTTTCCGAACACAATCGGGTCGGTTCCCTTTTTGGGACGACGGGAGCGTCCTCCGAAATAATTCACTCCCCAACCCCGGGCGGTGGGCGGATAATGCAGGTAGAGCCGAACCGCAGATCGTGCTTCGGCGGTCCCTACGAAGCGTCCCGCCATGCGGTTTGGCCGGGAGGTAACTGTGCCTCTTTCAATGCTCCGGGAGTTTCTGGATCGCAACCACATCAAGTACCTCGTGATCTCCCACTCCGTGGCTTACACGGCGCAGGGGATTGCCGCCTTAACGCACACGCCGGGCAAAGAGTTGGCCAAGACTGTCATGGTCATGGTGGATGGCAAACTTGCCATGGCGGTAGTACCGGCTTCTTATCGGGTGGATTTGTTCAAGCTGAAACGATATCTGGGCGCAGGCACGGTAGAACTTGCCACCGAAAACGAATTTCGCGACCGCTTCCCGGATTGCGAAACCGGATCCATGCCGCCGTTCGGTAATCTCTATGGCATGGATGTTTTCGCCGACGAGAAACTGGCGGAAGACAAGGAAATCGCCTTTAACGCCGGATCGCACCGGGAACTGGTGCGGATGAGCTACACGGATTTCCACGACCTGGTGAAACCGGCCGTCATCCCGCTGGCCGCGGGCAAGGCGGGCGCTCGCGCCGCCTGAGCAGCCGGCAAGCCAGCGCGTGATCCGGGCAATTTCCTTGGCTCTCGCCGTTCGTGGGCCTGAGGACGCCTCCCGGCCACGAGCAGCACAAGGTGTCCGGGGATTTTTTTGTCTTTTTTCATACAATCTTCACAAATCGCTGTGTTAGATTTTTCCTTCCCGGTCATCGTCGACTCTTCTCTCTGGAGGAAAATGAATTGGGCAAGGACATGGTCCCGAAGCGGATCTTCTTCACCAAGGGTGTGGGTAAGCATCGCGAGCGTCTGACATCCTTTGAGCTTGCCCTGCGCGATGCAGGCATTGCGGCACAGAACCTGGTAAGGGTCTCGTCCATCTTTCCACCCAATTGCAAACTGATTCCCCGCTCCCAGGGCTTGAAGTATTTGCATCCTGGCGAAGTCGTCTTCGCCGTGGTCGCGGAAAATTCGACCCACGAACCGCATCGCCTGCTGGCGTCTTCGATCGGCGTAGCCATTCCAGCGGACCGGAACACTTACGGATATCTCAGCGAACACCATTCTTTCGGAGAGACCGAAGATGCGGCGGGAGATTACGCGGAAGAGTTGGCGGCCGAGATGCTGGCCACCACTCTGAACGTGGAGTTCGACTCCGACCGCTCCTGGGACGAGAAGAAAGAAATTTATCGCATCTCGAACAAGATCGTGCGCACGGCGAACGTCACGCAGTCGGCCGTGGGTGATAAACGCGGGCTTTGGACCACCGTGATTGCGGCCGCCGTCACGATCTTCGACTGATTGTGTGGGGACGGGCGCCCTGCGCCCGTCCAAGCCGAGCGCAAGCTCGGCATCTACCCCCGTCCGAGTGAGACGCGGCCAGCCGCGTCTCTACTTTTTTGCCGTCGCTACCACTGCTTTCTTCTCTGCCGGTTTTTTCTTCAGGCGTTCCAGCACGGCCGCAACGATCAAGGGTAGCCCGACCGTCGCATCGACGAAGACCTCGCCGAATTTCCCGCCTTCTGCGGGCGGCACAAATTTTCCCCAGGAAACGGCTTCGCTGTAGGGACTGCCTGACAACCCACCCCAGTACACCGGCTCCGGACAGATGCGGAGGCCGTAGTGATAGCGCTTCAGAGGCAGGTCTTCCCCGCCCCGGCGATGGCGCAATTCGATGAACGGGCCGAACTGCTGCGACCAGTTGCGCGGAACGCCTCCGCCAATGGTGAAGATGCCAAGTCGTTTCTGACTGAGGAGCGTGGCGGCAAAGTATTCCAGATCTTCAAAAGGATCGAAGCGGAAACGCGGCTTCCCTTCTTTGTCGCGTTCGCGGTTGGTGAGGGCGAAGTCCAGGCCGAGTTCGGAGTCGGAAAACGCCGGGACGAATACCGGCACATGGTTCTCGTACGCCGATTTCAGAATGCCGCGCTGCCCTTTCGCATGCTTGGAGAGATGCGCTCCGATGGCTCGGTTGAGCTTGTAGGAACACATCACTTCGTTGGCGTCCCAGCCTTTGAAAACCGCGGCCATCACGCGCTCGACGTCGTCGAGGTTCTGCTCGGGCTCGAGTGTGTCGTAAACGCGGTTATAACCGGCCTCGTAAAGCTCCTCGTCGCTAAAGTCAGGATTGTGGCGGAAGTGGGCGCGACCGGTGGCCTCGACCAAGCCATGCGCCATGAGCGCACCGGTCGAGACGATAGCGTTGACCATGCCGCGCTCGATCAACTCGGAGATGATCAGGCCCTGCTTGGCGACGGTCATGGCGCCCGCGAGCGTCATCACGACGAACGCGTCCTGGTCGCGGGCCATCGCTTCGAGCACGTCAGCGGCTTCGCCAAGCTGGCGGCCGGTGAACGCGGTCTTCGACATGGCGCGCACCAGATCGTCGATGGACTTCACTTCCGCAAGATCGAGTGGCGCGAGCGGAATCAGCCGATCTTCCACCGGGTCGTGCAGTTTGCGGTCAATGCCCGCGCCTTCGTGATGATTGCCGTGTTTGGAGCCATTTTTGTGCTTCAAGGACTGACCCTCCGAAAAGAAAAACAAATTTTGATTGAAGAAACAATTTACTAGAAGTGAGGGGGATGCGGCGACCTGCTTTTACCGCAGTGTTCATGCCTCATCTTGCAGTTTGATATTCTAGAGCGCGTGTTGAGAGTCAGGCTGGAATGTTGCCTGAACAAAACCCTTCAAAGTCTAGCGATTTCCCGGAGAGAAAGTGCAAGAGAAGTTCACCGCCGCGCTGGTCCAGATGTCGTGCGGGCCCGAGCCCGCGGACAACATGGCCAAGGCGCTCGATCGCGTCGCGGAGTCGGCGCGCAAAGGCGCACACGTCGTCTGTCTGCCTGAGCTGTTTCAAACGCAATATTTCTGCCAGCGTGAGGATGCCACACTGTTTGATCTGGCCGAGCCGATTCCCGGACCGGGAACAGAAACACTGGCGGCTGCGGCCCGGCAGAATAACGTGGTGCTAGTGGCGTCGCTGTTCGAAAAGCGCGCGCCCGGGGTCTATCACAATACGGCGGCAATCTTGGATTCCGACGGCGCTCTGCGCGGGATCTACCGCAAGATGCACATCCCGGACGATCCGCTCTACTACGAGAAGTTTTATTTCACTCCCGGCGACCTGGGATTCAAGGCTTTCGACACTACCGCTGGACGACTTGGCACACTGGTCTGTTGGGACCAGTGGTATCCGGAGGGGGCGCGCCTGACGGCGCTGCAAGGCGCAAGCATTCTGTTTTATCCCACGGCGATTGGGTGGCATCCCGCGGAGAAGGCCGAGTTCGGCGTCGCGCAGCACGATGCCTGGCGGACGATCCAACGCGCGCACGCTATCGCCAACGGCGTGTATGTCGGGGTTGTGAATCGAGTCGGATTCGAGACCGGCGACATTCGCGGCAATGCCACGCCGGGGAAAGGGCTGGAGTTCTGGGGAGGATCGTTTCTGTGCGATCCGTTTGGACGTGTTCTTGCCGAGGCTTCGCACGACAAAGAAGAAATCCTCATGGGCGAAGTCGATCTGCGCCACATGGAAGATATCCGGCGCAATTGGCCATTTCTGCGGGACCGCCGCATCGATAGCTACGGTTCCATCACCAGCCGCATGATTGACGGAAAATGATCGACGGAATATGACCAGGCGATCCCGGACCAAATCGCTTCTGCCCTCTGCCCACGGATATCGCATGCCCGCGGAATGGGAACCGCATGAGTCTACCTGGCTGGCCTGGCCGCATTTTCGCGGGGACTGGCCGGGAAAGTTTGAGCCGATTCCCTGGGTGTACGCCGAGATCATCCGCAACCTGGCGCGGCACGAACGAGTGGACCTCATCGTCAACAGTGAGCATGCGGAAAAGTGGGCGCGGGCGGTGCTGGAACTCGCCGATGCGCTGTCCGATAACGTTTGCTTCCACCGCTGGCGCACCGAGCGGGTATGGATCCGCGATTCGGGATGCATTTACCTGACGCCGCCGGCGGGCGAGAACGATGCCAGGCTGATCGCCTTGCATTTTCAGTTCAACGCCTGGGCGAAGTATCCCAATTACGAATTCGATGCCAAGCTGGGCGCTCGAATGGCGAAGGCAGCGGGCGCGCATGTGGTGCACCCGGCTTCCGGCGATCACCGCGTGGTGCTAGAGGGCGGTTCGATCGATGTCAACGGCCGTGGAACCCTGTTGACCACCGAAGAGTGCTTGCTTTCCACCACGCAGCAGCGGAATCAACCGATGGATCGCGTGGCCTATGAGCAGATGTTTGCGGAATATTTCGGAACGCAGCACGTGATCTGGCTGGATGAGGGCATTACCGGCGATGATACGCACGGACACGTGGACGACATTGCGCGCTTTGTCGCTCCCGACACGGTGATCACCATGATCGAGCCGAATGCGCAGCACGAAGACTACTCTGCCCTGCAGCACAATCTTGGGCGCCTGAAGGCGGCGCGCGATCAAGACGGTCAGCGTCTGAACGTGATCGAAATTCCGTTGCCGCGACCCGTGGTGTTTGAGGGGCGTCGGCTTCCGGCGAGCTATGCCAATTTCTATATTGCGAATGGAATTGTGCTGGTGCCCGTCTTCAACGATCCAAACGATCGGATCGCGCTGAACACGCTGGCTGCGGTGTTTCCCTCCCGCGAGATTGTGCCGATCTACTCCGGCGATCTGATCTGGGGGTTTGGCGCGCTGCACTGTATGACGCAGCAGCAACCACTAAGTCAGTAGCTGGTAGCAGGCCCACATACCGAGCCTGTTTCCCAGCGTCGTCAACGACTTAGGGAAGGAATCAAACTTCTTCCCGGACCTGCGTCTTTTCTTGGCCTTGCCCCGTATGTATCGGTAGCATGAACGCGACTACCTGCTATTTCGTGAGTGCGATGGCGGACGAAAACAGCGAGATCGCTCGTGGACTTCGACGTCGCGACGCAGACCTGCTCGACCGCCTGATCGAGAAGTACCAGCACCGCCTTCTGCGCTACCTCGTGTCCCTGACCGGGCGCCGCGAACTGGCCGAAGACCTCTTCCAGGAAACCTGGATTCGCGTGCTCGAGCGCGGCCGCCAGTACGATGCGCGTCATGAGTTCAGTACGTGGCTATTCGCGATCGCGCGCAATCTCGCCATCGACCACTTGCGCCGCAAGCAACCTGTGAGCCTGGACGGGCTCGCACATGACAACGATGCTCCCCCATTCGATCTTCCGGCCACCCGGCTGCCCTCGGCACTCGACTGGACTATTCGTCGCGAACAGAACGAACAGATTTCGGCCGGGATGCAACACCTCGCGTCCGAGTACCGCGAAGCGCTGGTGCTTCGTTTCCAGGAAGGAATGTCGCTCGAAGAGATTGCGACGGTAACCGGTGCGCCTCTAGGCACGGTGAAATCGCGAGTGTATCGCGGCCTGAGCGCCCTGGGGCCGTGGTTGAAGGGAGCCCGCTTATGACCGCCGACCCTCATGAACGCGCACGAGTGTTGATCGCGCTGTCCGGCCCGGAAGAGGTCCCCCACGCGGAGCGCTCGTGGCTGACCGAACATCTGGAGTCCTGCGCACCCTGTCGCGAGTTCGCGGAAAACTCCGCTGCTGCGATCCGTTTATTGCGAGCGAATCCTGTCACCGCCGGCGTGAGTCTGGTGGCCACGACGCAGATGCGAGTACGCCAACGGGCGCGCGAGTTGCAGCGCCGGCAAGAACGCTTGTGGATGATCTGGGCTTGCAGTGTCGCAGTGACGCTCTGCACGGCATGCACCACCGTCGTAACGTGGCGCGGCTTTGCGTGGATTGGGCAACAGGCACGGCTTTCTGCGCCTGTATGGGAAATCGGCTTCGTTGTGTTCTGCCTGATGCCGGCGATCCTGGCGGGAATTCTTCTGCTTGCTCAGGGCACCCATCTGGTGGACCACAACGGCTCCTACCAGGCGTGACTGACAGGCCACGGAAATGTTGGAACCGATTCGTACGTGAACTGAAGGGGGTCTGCGATGCCAGTCAGGAATGAAACTTCCACGCGCTTTATGGACGAGGTGCGCATCATCTCGCCGTGGGCGTTCTTTATTGCTCTGCTCGGATTCGTGGCAGCGGTCGTGGGATTAGCGGTTGCCGCTCATGCGGACAAGAATCATCCGTCGATGGCGGTCATGGTGGCTTTTGGAATCGTCGCTGGCACCGCGCTCGCGGGCTACATCCTGCTGATCGGCTACGTAAACCGCGACGCCGGACGCCGCGGAATGAGCCGCGTCCTCTGGACGCTGCTCGCAATCTTCATCCCCAACGCCCTCGGTATCGTCCTGTATTTCATCCTGCGCAAACCGCGCATATTGAACTGTCCGCAGTGCGGCGCGCTTGTGGAGCCTGGGTTTGGCTTCTGCCCCCGGTGCCGGCATCGCTTGAGCCCGGTATGCCCGCAGTGCCAGCGCGGGGTGCACGTCGGTGACAAATTCTGCCCGTATTGTGGCAGCGACCTTGCGGCTGGCGTAAACGCTGTCTCCGTGCCGGCCCCCAATCAGGGTTGAGGATCTTGGGTTTCGCCCACCGCGCCCGGGGCTCATCGCGCTGACTCCCGACTACTGACTTCCGACTCCCTCATTTACACTGCTATCCGTGAACGCCGAAATCATCGCCGTGGGGTCGGAACTTCTTACGCCCCTCCGGCAGGACACGAACTCGCTCTATCTGACCGAGAAACTGAACGAACTGGGCGTCGAGGTTCGCTTCAAATCCATTGTCGGCGATGAGCGCGAGGGCCTGGTAGCGGCCGCCAAGTTGGCCATGCGTCGTTCGGACATCATCATTTTTTCTGGCGGGCTTGGGCCCACCGAAGATGACCTGACACGGGAAGCTGTTGCCGAAGCGCTGGGGCTGAAGCTGAACCGTGATCCTCAGCTTCTGGCGAAACTGGAGGAGCGTTTTGCCAAGCGCGGCATGAAGATGTCGGCCAACAACCTGAAGCAGGCGGACATACTAGCGAGCGCGGCCGTGCTACCGAATACGCTAGGGACGGCTCCGGGACAGTGGATCAGTGGTAAGTACGATGGCCAGGAACGGATCCTGCTGCTGCTTCCCGGACCACCTTACGAGCTCAAGACCATGTTTGACGCCGAATGCATTTCGCGGCTGCGCGCCAAGATCCCGCCGCAACACATTGCCAGGCGCATTCTGAAAATCGCGCTGATGCCGGAATCACAGGTGGACGCCCGGGTTTCGCCCCTCTACAAAGCTTACACCGATGTAGAGACGACCATTCTTGCCGGAGCGGGTGAGATCCAGCTTCATTTCCGCTGCCGGAAGCCCTCGCAATCCGAGGCGGAGGCGCGCGTGGAAGAGCTCGCAGGAAAAATCGAGGACGAGTTGGGCGATGCGATCTTTTCGCGCAAAGGCGAAACCATCGAGCAGATTGTGAGCTACCTGCTGCAGATGCGCGGCATGACACTAGCTGTAGCCGAATCCTGCACGGGTGGCTTGCTGGCGGAACGCATCACATCGCTGAGTGGGAGTTCGCGCTATTTTCTAGGCGGGGCGGTCGTGTATTCGAATGAACTCAAGACCCAGTTCGCCAATGTTCCGAAGACGCTGATCGACAAGCACGGCGCAGTGAGCCGGGAGGTGGCGGCCGCCATGGCGGAAGGGATCCGAAAGCGCTGCCTGTCGAGTTATGGAGTGGGCATCACAGGAGTGGCGGGACCGACCGGTGGCACGGACCAGAAACCGGTCGGCCTGGTATATATCGCGTTGGCAGGTGACGAGGGTACGCAGGTCGTCGAGCGCAATTTTCCAGGCGACCGCAAACGCATTCGGACCTTTGCGACGCAACAAGCTTTGGAGATGATCCGGCGGGCTCTGCTGTGACGACCTGCCTACCAGCAGATGGCAAGAGTGAGAACGCGCCCTCAGCCCTCCATTCGGAAGATCAAGAACGGTGCTGATCGTGCCTCGCTCCGCACTGACTTTCAAAACGGACGGATAGCTAACCAAGGCCTATGCGAATCTTCATCGGCATTGAGCTCGACGACGAAGTCCGGACGAAGATCGCGCGCTTCCTGGATGGCGTGCGGGGTTTCGCCCCGGATGCCCGCTGGGTGCGCCCGGAGTCGCTGCACATCACATTGAAGTTTATCGGCGAACAGAAATCGGAGCAGGTAGAAGCTGTCTCCGAACGCTTGCGGCAGGTAGAGGGCAGGCCAATCGACATTCGTCTGGGCGGGCACGGTTTCTTCCCAACTGCGAAATCGCCGCGAGTCTTCTGGATCGGAATTCAGGCCGGTCCAGAACTGGCGGCACTGGCCGCGAACATCGACGCGGGTGTCGCGGAGCTGGGCATTCCGCGCGAAGATCGCCCATTCAGCCCGCACTTAACCCTGGCGCGTGGAGGAGGCGGATCGGGTTCGCCGAAATGGCGGAAAGGTGACGGCCCAAACTCTGCGTTTGCGGTGCTCGAGAAACGCCTGGCAGCGATGGGCGATCTCGATTTCGGTGCAATGACGGCCCGTGAGTTTATCCTGTATCAAAGCCAGCTTTCACCGAAGGGATCGAAGTACACCAAGCTGCAGCGCTTTCCTTTAAAGTAGCCTGGACACGAATGCACGGATCGACGCCGATGAGTGTCTACTTGATTACCGCGCTGGCGAGCTATCTGCTCGGAACGATCCCGTTCGGATACCTCTTGGTACGGGTCCTTCGCGGAGAGGACGTGCGTTCCAGCGGCAGCGGAAACATTGGAGCAACGAATGTTGCGCGCATGTCCCCGTCGCTCGGTGTGGCGACGCTTGTTCTGGACGCGGGCAAGGGCCTGGCGGCTGTCGTTCTTGCGCGTGCCTTGTCCGGAGGGGAACATCAGAAACTTGTGATGACGGTTGCAGCCTTTTGTGCCATCCTGGGCCATCTGTTCCCGGTCTGGCTGAAGTTTCACGGCGGCAAGGGCGTTGCCACCAGTCTTGGATCCTTTGCTCTGATCGCGCCGAAATCGATCCTGTGCATGGTGGGGTTGTTTCTGCTCATCGTGGCTGCGACTCGCTATGTGTCGATGGGCTCCGTGGTAGCCGCGGCTGCCTTCCCGGTGCTGGTCTGGGTCCTCCACGAATATGTTGAGCCGGTCCAGTTGATTCTGATTGCTCTCGGCTCGGTGCTCGTCATCTGGAAGCACCGGCAAAATATCGGGCGACTGCTTGCGGGAACCGAATCGAAGATTTGGGTAAAACGCGGATGAGCCGGATTGCCATCATCGGTGCGGGAGCGTGGGGCACAGCCCTGGCGATAGTGCTGGGACGTAAGGGCACGCATACTGTTCGTCTCTGGGCCCATGAGAGAGAAGTCTACGAAAGCATTACGAAAGAACGAATCAATCAGCATTTTCTGCCCGGCTTCACGCTGCCGGAGTCGGTCGAGCCGGCCACCGACCTGACCCCGGCGATCGAAGGGGCGGAGATGATCGTCAGCGTGATGCCCTCGCAGCATTGCCGGGAACTATTTGAGCGGATGGCGCCCAGCCTGCGTCCGGAGACGCTCTTTGTCAGCTGCACGAAGGGACTGGAAGACCGGACCCTCTTGCGCATGACCGAGGTGATTGCCGACGTTCTGCGAAGCCGCAAGTTCAGCCCTCACGTGGGAGCATTGAGCGGGCCGACGTTCGCAAAGGAAGTCGCGCGCGGTGATCCGACGGCGGTGACCATGGCCTCCACCGATGCCGAACTGGCCCGCGCGGTGCAACAGGCATTTAATGATTCGCGCTTCCGCGTCTATACGAACGATGATGTGACCGGCGTAGAACTGGGTGGCGCGCTCAAGAACATTATTGCGATCGCGGCCGGCGTCTGCGACGGCCTGGGCCTCGGACACAATTCACGGGCGGCGCTGATCACGCGCGGTCTTGCCGAGGTTGTCCGCCTGGTTGTGGCTTGCGGCGGGCGCCTCGAAACCATGGCCGGTCTGGCTGGCCTGGGCGACCTGGTGCTAACCTGCACGGGGGATCTTTCGCGAAACCGCAGCGTCGGCGTCGAACTCGGAAAAGGCCGCAAACTTCCCGATATTATCGCTAGCATGCACGGAGCGGTCGCCGAAGGGGTATTCACCACCAAGGCTGCCGTGGGTCTGGCGCGAAAGAGGGGCGTGGAGATGCCAATCACGGAACAGATGTGCGCCATCCTCGAGGATGGCAAGTCTCCGCAACAGGCGATCGAAGAACTCATGACGCGCGCCGCCAAAAGCGAGAGCTAGCAAACTTGCCCGGCGGGCGCCCAAGGGCGCGCTCGAGTAACCAAAAGAGGAACCGCGGAGACGCCGAGAACGCAGCGCAAGACGGTAAAGCTAAACACGCTTGCGCCGGATCTCCCATTCGCGAAGCCACGTGAAGATCACCGGAGTCACGATCAGAACGTGCAACAGTGAGGAAACCATACCACCCAGTACCGGGGTGGCCAGGGGTTTCATCACTTCCGCGCCGGTGCGGCTTGACCACATCAGCGGCAGCAGGCCGGCAACCACGGTCGACACCGTCATCACCTTGGGACGCAAGCGCAGAAGCGCACCCTCCATCACCGCCTCGTGCAGCCCTTGCACGGTGAGCTCGCCCGTCGCAGCTCTCTTTCGCGCAACCGCTTCCTCCAGGTAAATGACCATCACCACACCCGTTTGCACGGCGGTACCAAAGAGCGCGATGAAGCCGACCCAGACTGCTACCGAGAAGTTGTAGCCCAGAATCTTCAGCAGGAAAATTCCTCCGGTCAGCGCGAAGGGCACCGCCAGCATGACGTGCAGAGCTTCTTTGAGCGAGTCGTAAATCTTGTAGAGCAGCACGGACATGATGATGAACACGGCAGGGATAACCAACATCAAGCGGCGGCGGGCGCTCAGTTGATTTTCGTATTGTCCACTCCATTCGACGTAGTAGCCCGAGGGGAGCTTAACCTCACGTCCCACGGCACGTTGTGCTTGCTCCACAAACGAACCAACGTCTCGGCCGCGCACGTTCATTAGAACGGAGCCACGAAGCAGGCCGTTCTCGCTGCTGATCATGGAAGGTCCCATGACGACCCGGACCGAAGCCAATTGCGTCAGCGGAATCTGCGCGCCGGTGGACGAGGTGACCAGCACGTTGCGCAGAGCTTCCGGCGTCTCCCGAAAATCACGGGCATAGCGCACGCTGACGGGCAAGCGCTGCCGGCCGTCGATCGCGGTCGTCAGGTTCTTGCCGCCGATCGCCGTCTCGATGACATCCTGCACCTCGCCTACGTTAATTCCGTAGCGGGCGGCTGCCGCACGATCGGTCTCGATCTCCAGATAGGGTGCGCCTGTGATGCGCTCAGCATAGAGGTCTACCGCTCCAGGCACGCGGCGCACCACCTGCTCAACCTCTCCGGAAAGGCGCTCAATGGTAGCCAGGTCCGAGCCGAAGATTTTGACGCCAACTTGCGTGCGAATGCCGGTCGAAAGCATGTCAATGCGGTTGCGTATGGGTTGCGTCCAGATATTCGTGACTCCGGGCATGCGCAGCTTCGTGTCCAGCCGCTGCAGGATATCTTCTTTCGTGGTTCCAGCTGGCCATTGATCAGGCGGCTTGAGCGTAATGATGGTCTCCGTCATGTTGATGGGTGCGGGATCGGTCGACGTGTCTGCTCGGCCGATTTTGCCCACGACGTTCTCGACTGCGGGGTCTTGGGCGATGATGCGATCTTGCTCACGTAAGATCTCGGTGGCCTTCGTCAACGATATGGCCGGATCGGTGATCGGCATGAACATCGCGGTTTCTTCGTTGAGGGGCGGCATGAATTCCGAGCCGATCGTGGTCGCCAAAAACATGGCGAGAACAAAGAGTGCCAAAGCTCCCGCCAGCGTTGTGATGCGGTGCTTCAGCGCCCATGTGAGAGCGGGCTTGTAAATCCGCTGTAGGAAATGCATCACGGGGTTGGCTTCTTCTCGGTGGAGTTTCCCGCGAATCAGGTACGTGCACAGGACCGGCACGAGCGTGACCGCGATGAGGGTCGAACCCACCATCGCAAATGTTTTGGTAAATGCCAGCGGGTGGAACAGTTTGCCCTCCATGCCCACCAGGGCAAACACTGGGATGAAGGCCAGGATGATGATGGTCATGGCATAGAAGATCGGCCGCCCGACAAGCTTGGTAGCGTCGAGGGTGATCTCTGTGATCTTCGAGCGGTACTCGCCATGTTCCTCGGAGTAGGCCTCGGCGTGACGAATGACATTCTCCGTGACGACAATGCCCGCATCGACCAGCACCCCGATCGCAATCGCAATTCCTCCCAGCGACATGATGTTCGAGGAGATTCCGAAATAGTGCATGAACAGGAACGAGGAAGCCACTGCCAGCGGTAACGGCAGGGTCACAATCAAGATGCTCCGGAAGTGCCAGAGAAAGATCACGTGCGCCAGCGTAACCAGCAGGATTTCCTCGATCAGCGCATGCTTCAGCGTGTCCACCGCATGGTGGATCAGAGAGCTGCGGTCGTAAAACGACGTAATCCGAACTCCTGGCGGTAGTCCGGGCTGCAGGTCTGTGATCTTCTTTTTGACGGCGTCGATGACTTCCAGCGCGTTGGCCCCCGAACGAATTACGACCACTCCGCCGACCGTTTCTTTGCCATCCCGATCGAGCACGCCCCGGCGGAAGTCAGGTCCGAAATGTACGTTGGCCACGTTGCGCAGATAGACGGGCGTACCGTTACTTGCGGTGAGCACAATGTTTTCGATGTCGGCAATGGAGCGGATCAGGCCGATGCCGCGCACCGCCATCTCCGTGTCGTTCACTTCCATAACCTTGGCGCCGACGTTGGTGTTGCTGCGCTGGATGGATTCAAAGACCATGCGCAGCGGAATGTTGTAAGCACGCAGTTTCACCGGGTCGACATCGACCTGGTACTCGCGGAAGAAACCGCCGATGGTGCCCACTTCGGCGACTCCCGGCACCGAGTTCAACTGATAACGGATAAACCAGTGCTGCAGGGAATGCAGTGTACCCGGATCGTAGGGACCGTCAACGGTGTACCAGTAAACCTGCCCGACACCGGTAGCGTCGGGGCCGAGCACGGGCGTCACTCCCTCCGGCAAAATTCCCGAGGAAAGATTCAGCTTCTCCAGCACGCGCGCCCGCGCAAAATACAGGTCTACGCTGTCCTCGAAGATTAAATTGATCATCGAGAAGCCAAACGCCGAGGAGGAACGGACTGTCTTGATGCCCGCCAACCCCTGCAGATTGACAGTCAGTGGGTAGGTGATCTGGTCTTCGACCTCCTGCGGGCTGCGTCCGGGCCAGTCACTGAAAACGATGACTTGATTTTCGCTGAGATCGGGAATGGCATCGATCGGTGTGCGCAACAACGCCCAGTAGCCCCACGCCGCCAACACGATGTAAGCGAGCAGAATGAGGCCACGATTCTTGAGTGAAAATTCGATCATTCGTTGGATCATCGTTGCCTCTCCTTATCTCGCATTCAGCGTGCTGCGGTAGTTGGTGAGCAGCTGACCGCCCCGGCTTACCTCCACCGTGACCGTCCACGTGCCGGAGGTCGGCACCTTGATGCGGCCCGCATACTCGGAACCGCTGGCCGTCAGGGTCGCGGCCTCGCGCATCTCACCCATCCCCATCGCGGGCATCGCCGGCATGAACAAGGTCACCTGGACTTGGGCATCGGTTACGGGTTTTCCTGCGGCATCCTGTACAGAGACGTGGACCGTAGCCTCCGTGCCACCCTGCGGCGTCGCCGGATCACTGCGGAGCGACACTTTCGGCTGCGCAGATGTGGAAGCGGTTTGCTGCTGGTTGAACTCCTTGGAGCCGCCGAACAAGCCGCTCATGCCGCCGCTGATGCGGGTCTGGGAGTCGAGCAGGAAATTGCCCTCGGTGACGATCCGGTCTCCTTCGCGCAGACCGGCCGATACCGGGTAGTAGTCGTCGGCCACGGGGCCAAGTTGCACTTCGTGAGCTTCGAAGACGCCGTTGCCCTTGGCCACGTACACCAACTTGCGTGTGCCCGTGTCGACGACAGCGGAACGCGGCACTGCGAGCGCGTGTTCTCCTGAAAGGGCAAAGCGTACCTGCACAAACATGCCGGGACGGAGGCGCATGCCCGGATTCGAAACTTCGATTCGGGCAACAGTCGTCCGCGTCTGCGCGTTAACCATCGGCTCCAGAAAACCAACTTGACCTCGTAACCTGGCGCCGGGCGCGGATTCTGACGTAATCTCGACCGCCTGCCCCACGTGGATCTGGGGCAGATCAGCCTCATAAATATCGGCCTTCACCCAGATTCTGCTCAAGTCGGTCACGGTGTACAGCACATCGCCGGCATTGACGTACTGTCCCTGCGTTACCTTCCGTTCGGTCACGATGCCACTCGCAGGGGAGAAGATCGTGAGGTCGATCTGAGGCTTGTCGGAGGTCGCGATCGTGTCGATCTGTTGTGGAGTCAGGCCCCACAATTCCAGGCGGCGACGGCTGGCGGCGATGAGTTCGTCGGCACCGGAAATCGCCCCGGACTCGGCGCTGCCGGCCAACCGCTTGCGGTTCTCGATCGCGAGCTTGTACTCCTCGGCACTGCTGAGAATCTCCGGACTGTAGATCTCGGCGATGGGCTGGCCCCGCCGCACGGGCTGGCCGGTAAAATCCACGTGCAGTTTGTCGATCCGCCCGCCAATGCGCGCGCTGATGCTGGCCAGTTGGGTTTCGGGCTCATCCACGCGCGCCACCGCCAGGAGTTCACGGCGGATCATGCGGTGCTGGACCACGGCGGTCTGTAGACCGATGGAGCGTTGCTCGTCCTCCGTCATCTGAAGGCTGGCGGCTGGCTCGGTCGCTGCGGAGGAAGCAGCGGAACCGTGCTGATGTCCGCTGTGCTGGGCAGAAGCATTCTCGGAACTGGACCGCGCCTCATCAAACGGTTTTGGGTAGGGCACGGCTTCAGCCGTGCCGATCAGGGCCCCGGAGGATGCGGGCTTTAGCTCCTGAGAGAACCCCGCTTGGGATTCTGGCCCAGGTGGCATCTCTTCTGTCGTGGCCGCGCTCGCTTCCGGGCGAAGCACTCGCGAAACACCGAAAATCACGCCCGCGATGAACAAACCGAGAACCAGTCCTGCAGCGATCAGATATCTCTCACGCGTCGTCATTACCGCACCTCCTGGTCGGGCTGAGTCCGTTGTACTTGCGTTCCTAGAGAAATCGTGGAACTGCTGGCTGTGCTTCGAGGCAATTGAGTACCAACGGCACGCTCCAAGTCCGCCAATCGCGTCTCAAATTCCGCGGCAGCCTTGATGTAGCCGAGTTCCACGTCCAAGGTTGTGTTCTGGCTATCGAGCAGGTTCAGGAAGTCGGTCCGGTCCGCCTGATAGGCGGCGACGGTCGCCTTGAGCACGGCCTGGGTCTGCGGACGCAGAGTGTCGCGGTACAAAGTCGCAAGCTTTTGCGCCACGCGTGCCCGCACCAGCGATTCCTGCACCTCCGCAAAAACCGCAGCGCGTTGACTTTCGTAGTCTGCCTTTCTGGCAGCAACCATCGCGCTGGCCTCCGCGATCTCCGCGTCGTGACGTCCGCGGTTAAGCCACGGCAAAGTAACCGAGAGCTCCGCCATATACGTATTGCGATAGGTGGCACCCTCCGGCATCAGCATGTAGCCTCCGCTCAGCGTGTAGTCGGGCTTGAGAGATTTCTCCGCCAACTGTCTGCGGGTTTCGTCCTGCCGGATTGCGGCGGAGATGGCCGTCAACTCGGGACGGTTTTCCAGAGCAATCTTCTCCAGGTCGATGAGTCCCGGAAGCCGGCCTGGTGGCGAGTAGGCGCCCAGCGCCTCCAGCGGTTCGCCTGGGTCGCGCCCCAGGAGCGTGTTCAACCGCACGCGCGCAAGATCGCCGTCCTGCTGAACCATGACCAGGTGCTCAACCAGTCGGGTGAGTGCGATCTGCGCCTTCAGCATGTCCTGCTGCGGGACTTTGCCGACCACGTACTTGATGCGGGCGGACTCGAGTCCCTGACGCGCGAGCGCGACCTGCTCGTCGTGAAAGCGGAGTTCATCCTGATTCCGCAGGAGCTCGTAGAAGGATCGGCGAACCTGTGCCAGGACGTCACGCTTTTTTGCTTCAAGCTGCGCCTTCGTGACTTCAACGTCACCGTCCGCCAACCGCGCCCGGAGTTCGCGCTTGCCTCCCCCCGGAAGGTTCTGGCTGAACATGAACATGTGCTGGGTCTGATTCAGATCCCACGGCTTGGCCAGCGGCGTCCCCCAGCCGCGATACATGAACGAGGGATCCTCCAGCGCACCAGCGCTGCCTCTACGTGCTTCCGCAACCGAGACCTGCCGTCCGGATGCCCGAATTTCCGCATTGTTTGCGAGAGCGGCCGCTTCCAGTTCGGCGAGCGTTAGTGGGACCGCATTCAGAGCGTGATGCGGTTGAGGGGACGGCAGCATGGCTTCAGCGCCAGCCAGGAGGTCAGCATCCGGCACGGGAGCGTCCAACTGCTGAGCACGTGCGGTTGCAGCAAGTAGTATGAGTACAAGAAAAGCATGAACCTTCATTTCTCTTCTCCACGATCAACACAATTCGAACGGGACACGGCTGGCGGTGGCGGACTGCGCCTGCACACACCAATGCCTGGAAATGAGAAAAGAGGGTTCTTAGATTCTCAGGACAGACGACGAACAGGATGGCGCTAAGCCTGGCGGGGACTCAAGAAAGCCCAGAGACCGTAACGATGTGGCAGGAACAGCGGTCCCATGCATGTGAGCGGCGACCGGAACTGCAGCGACCAGGTTCTTCAGCGGCAAGTTAGTCTGCGCCTGCACCACCACGGTTTCCGGATGGACGGGCGCCTGGCAGCAGACATGGCTGACCGGCATGACCGATTGCCCGCAATGCTCAGCCATGTGATGGCAGCACGCGCGCTCGGCTTCCGTTGGCACCAACCCAGGCAACAAACACGCCATCGTAGGCGTCGCTGCCCACAGCAGGACAGCCCCCAGCACGACGGCGGTTCGTAGGCGGTTCACTCTCACGAGTCTATATCCTGGTCCATCGCCCGACAATAAACAAGTTACCGATTGGCGAGAACAGCGCGCTGTGACTACCGTCACAGGCACTTGGCAGACCCAGACAACCATTGCAGCAAAGAATTCAGTAAGCCTATGAAGAGCCGGAGGATAGGTGGTGCCCGGAACCGGAATCGAACCGGTACGTCCTGTTAGGGACCCGGGATTTTAAGTCCCGTGCGTCTGCCAGTTTCGCCATCCGGGCATTACGCCTTCTCCTGAATTGTACAGAAGTCACCGCTTCGCGCTGGAATTGCCTGGCTTCCGTGTAGACGGATAGCGTGGGCTTGTTCCTGCGCCAAATCCCCCAATTTGACGCCACCGGCCTGTATCCCGCACTATTCTTGCGAATCCAATGGGGATATGGCTGGAGCGCGCTTGAAAATCGGGATTACCTGTTATCCAACCTACGGCGGCAGCGGTGTGGTTGCCACCGAACTGGGGCTCGAACTGGCCCGGCGAGATCACGAGATCCATTTCATCTCCTATTCGCAGCCCATTCGACTGACCGGGCCGGAACCGAACATTCATTATCACGAGGTTGAGGTTACGCGCTATCCCCTGTTTGAATATCCGCCGTATGACCTGGCGCTGGCCACCCGCATGGCGGAGGTCTCGCAGCTTTACGAACTCGATCTGCTGCATGTGCACTACGCGATCCCGCACTCGGTGAGCGCGATGCTGGCCAAGCAAATGCTGGCCGCGACTCCCCCGCGGCGCAACCTGCCGTTTGTTACGACCCTGCACGGGACTGACATCACCCTCGTTGGCCTCGATCGCTCGTATCTGCCGATCACCCGCTTCTCGATCGAGCAGAGCGATGGTGTGACGGCCATCTCGCAGTATTTGCGCGATCGTACGGTGAAGATATTCGATATCAAGAACAAGATCGAGGTCATTCCCAATTTTGTGAACTGTGACGATTACATGCGCAAGCCGGAGTGGCACGACCAGCGGCACGAATATGCTGCCGACGACCAGCGCATCCTGGTCCATCTCTCCAACTTTCGTCCGGTCAAGCGCGTCATGGACGTGATCGAGATTTTCGACCGCGTGCGCAAGAAGATTCCTTCGAAGCTGCTCTTGATCGGGGATGGTCCTGACCGCTCCCAAGCCGAGTGGCTGGCGGTGCAGAAAGGAATTCATGACCATGTGATGTTCCTCGGCAAACAGGATCAGATCCGCGAGAAACTGGCCATGGCCGACGTGATGCTTCTGCCCAGCGAACTGGAATCGTTCGGGTTGGCTGCGCTCGAGGCCATGGCGTGTGAGGTTGTGCCCATTGCCACACGCGCCGGAGGCTTGCCGGAAGTGGTCGAGCACGGCGTGACCGGATTCCTGGCCGACGTGGGCGACGTCGAGACCATGGCGCGCTATGCCATTGAGCTGTTAAGCGACGATTCGCGGCTGCGCCAGATGGGAAAACAGGCGCGTGCCGGAGCCCAGGCGAAATTCTGCACGAGCAGGATTATTCCGCTTTACGAAGACTTTTACCGGCGGGTGCTGGAGCGATCGTCGTAGTGGTCATCAATTCTTCCGGATTGGGCAGGATTGGCAAACGCAGCCGGATCAGGGTGCCAACGCCCTCGCGACTGTCGATCATCATCTTGGCAGTATCGCCGTAGAGGACTTTCAGGCGCTCGGCCACGTTGGCCATGCCGATTCCCGTACCGCCCAGGCCATCCGGCGGATCGAACAGTTGGGCGGCTCCCATACCCACTCCATTGTCTTCCACCTCGACCACCAGCCGTGACTTGATCACGCGGCTGCGCAGCGTGATGCTGCCTCCTTCGACTTTGGGAGCAAGCCCGTGCTTGATGCAGTTCTCCACCAGCGGCTGCAGGAGCATGCTGGGTACCATGGCTTCCAGCGAGGCGGGATCGAGATCCTTGATCACTTTGAGCTTGTCCCGCCCAAAGCGCACCACTTCGATGTCCAGGTAATTGTCGATAAACTCCACTTCCTCGCGCAGCGGGACGAACGAATCCGTGCTGTGCAGGAGTCGGCGGAGAATCGTGGCGAGTTTGAGGATCATTTCCCGCGCGGTGTCGGGATCAAACCGCACCAACGAAGAAATCGTATTCAGTGTGTTGAACAGAAAGTGCGGGTTGATCTGGTTCTGCAGCGCCGCCATGCGCGCCTGGAGCAGCAGCCGCTCCTGTTCTTCCAGCTTCATCTGGATGCGCACACTGTTGAAAATTTTCAGCTCCGTGCCCACCACCATGACCACCGCCAGATAAATCGCGCTCTCCACTAAGTACCCGTTCCGAGTTCCGCCCTCCACCCAAAGACCAGGGCTCTCCAGACTGAAGATGGAGTTCGGCAAGAATCGCCAGATTTCCGTCTGCAGAAAACGCAAGCCCACGATGGTCGCGAAGAAAGTGACCTGCCAATCGAACACGCGCGGCCGAGGAAGATTGCGGCGAATCAAGCGATAGAGGCTGAGGTCGATGAACGGCGAGAACGACCAGATGTCTTCCTGTTCGGGCGCGAACCGGCGCAACTGGCCGGCGATGATTCCCGCAAGTACGTTCAACGGCAAGCTTGCCCACTCCCCGTGGAGCGCCGCCGGCAGTGCCATCAACGCGCCGCCCAGCCCGCCGGACAGCCGCCCGCCGATGACGCCTAAGAGCAGGGTCGTTTCCAGCGCAAGATCGCCCGCCAGGAAACTGCGGGCGCTGAAGCGAATCCAGACGCCGAGGGCAATCGGGATCGCCATCCAGAGTGCGAGGTAGATTTTGTGGCGAGTCTCGCGCCGTTCACGAAAGAGGAGACTCTTGAACTCCTTCGAGCGTACCAACGCGCTCGACACGGCGGCGGCTACACCGAGCTTAATCAGGAGATTGACGAGGATCAGCCGTTGTTCGAGCATAGAACGATTCGTTCCCGCGAAGTGCCGTGAATAGACCGGATCAGGCTTCGATTGTAGCTGCTGCCTGCCGCAAAAGCTGCTCGACATTGGTGCCGACGGGCACCCCGCCCTGCGCGAAATCACGGCTCCCGCCGCCCCGGCCTCCGACCGACGTCAAGACCTGCTTCAGCAGCCCGCCCATGTCGGCCGTGCCGCCAGCCGATTGCGAGAACACCAGACCCGGGGGATCCATGGTGCTCGCAACCAGCGCGATCGCGGGAACGCCGGTCCGAACCGCTTTCTGCGCAAACAGTTTGGCGAAACTGATGTCGCGATCAGCAAACGAGCGCACCACTAACCGGCGGCCCTTGGTTTCTGGTACGTCATTCAGCGCGCCGGCAGCGATGGCTTCGGCCAGTTGCTCGAGTGCGTCGTCTTTCTGTCTCCGCAGCAGTTTAGAATCGTCAAACGACTTTCGAATCTGGTTGGGAACGTCCCAGAGCTGCGCCGAAAACAGCGCAGCGGCATCGCTGAGACCAGCAAAGTCTCGGCGGGCTGTGCGAATGGCTCGATCACCGCAAACGAACTCCACGCGTGTTCCCTGCCGAACCTTCTCGGTTTTGCGCAGCAGGATGGCGCCGATCTGGCCAGTCGCCGCAACGTGAGTTCCGCCACAGGCTGACAGATCGAAGCCGGCAACCTCGATCAGACGCAACTGGTCGCGTTCAGCGGGAGGGAGTTTTCTCAATCCGAGCTTTTCAGCCTCGGCGCGGGAAACGTAGCGAATCTGCACGGGACGATTCTCGACGACGATCTGATTCGCTCGCGTCTCGGCCTCAGCAACCTGCTCGGCATTCAGAACTGGCGTTGCCAGATCGATTGAGCAATAGTCGTCGCCCATGTGGAATGAGACTGTCGGCATCTGATACAGCTCGACAAAAGCTGCCGAAAGAACGTGCTGTCCCGAGTGCTGCTGCATGTGGTCGCGGCGACGATCCGAATCGATGACCCCGCGCACGGCCGTGCCTGCCGCAACCCGCACCGGCGCTTCCAGGTAATGAATGATCCGCCCGTCTTCGTGCTCGGCCACTTCGCTGACGCAGAAGCGATCCGTCGAGTCGAGCGTCAGCCAACCGGTATCGTGGAGCTGCCCGCCGCTGGTCGGATAAAACGCGGTTTCGCGCAAGATGACACCGGTTCGCGGCTGCTCTGCGGACTGGACAAGCACACCCTCAACGACCGATTCGAATTCCCGCAGTTCGGGACTATCGTAGTAAAGCCGTGTCGTCATACTCGCGGGTCAAAAAAAGCCAGGCACCGGCGACCCACTGCACACGAAAGAGCCCGTTACCGTTGCTTCCTTCCGGACCTGGCGGGGTTGGCGGGAATACGTCGCGCGGGACCGATGCCTGACCCTCCATAGTATCAAACAGATTGGCCAGCAATTGTCAGTCGCGCAGGTCCCAGGTCTCAGGAAGTGCGATGGGGAAGCGCGCGAACGGTTGCCCACCCGATCATCTCCCCACAGTCTGCCTTCCTGAGCGAAGCGAAGGACCCATGCACTCTGCCCGTCCCATTTTCATCGCACCGCGCCGGGCAACGAAGCCAATCCCATGGGATTCTGACGGGCAACTGCTGGCACAGAGCGGCTACCAAGCTCAGCGCACGACCAGCACTTCGCGGATGGCGTCGCGCGCAAGAAAGAACTTGATGGAGGCAAAGTCGCGAAACAGGTTCTCGATGTGGCGATTGTTAAACACTCGCTGCAAGCGCGGAGATTGCTTCTCTCCCGTCGGACGGCCCGCCGGCGGCAACTTGATTTCCTGCATCTCCAACGTGTCCGTGCCCGTGACGTGGTAGCGATAGCAGATTGAGTCCGGGCCCGCATCGCGGGTGTGGAAGAAGGTCAGCAGCAGTCCGCCTGGTTTCATTACGGACCACAATCGGTCTATGGTTGGCTTGACCAAGCTTTCTTCCATGTAGTCGGGCAGGTTCCAGCACAACACCACGTCAAACAAAGCGTTGGAGTACACCAGGTTTTCGGCGAGGAATTTCTTGCTGTCCAGGACCGTGTTTCCCTTTTCGTCCTGAATTCGCAGTGCGGGATCGAGCGCAGCCCGCAAAAGATCCTCGCTGTAGCTCTTGTGTCCTTTGGCGGTAAAGAAGCGGATGTTGTTGGCCGAGGTCGCGCCCATGTCAAGAACGCACAATCCGTCCTGCGAGTTCAGCAGCCGCGAGATTTCCGCCATGCCGCTGGAGCGGCGTGTCAGCTTCTGCGGAGGAGCAGCCGAGGCCGCCTGTTTCGAAGAGCTCCGAAAGAATTTCATTGGATTGTCAGCGACAGATGCCATGGATTAAGGCGCTTGCACCGACCAGAGACGAGCGCAATCCTCGGGAAGCGGTGCCAGTCACGCCTTGCCGGAGTCTTTCTGTATGTCAACCTTTCCCTTCAAGAACGCGCCTTCTTCAATCGAGATCCGTTGGGTGGTCACGTCCCCGGTCACCACCGCCGACTGCCGTAGCTCGACGCGATCGGAAGCATTCACGCTCCCATCCAGTTTGCCCTGAATGACCACGCCCTTGGCGGTGACGTTGGCTTTCACATTGCCATTGGGTCCGACCGTCAGGCTATGATTGCGCAGTTCGATGCTGCCTTCAACATGCCCATCCAGATAGAGATCCTCGGAGCCGGACAGCTCTCCTTTGATCACCACCGACTTGCCAATGTGGGCGAATTCTCCCGTTTTCGGGGTATCCATTCTTTGGCCTCCATCTCGCCGCGCTCAGGTCGGGCCGCGGATTTCCTGATTGTAAATCATTCGCTCGCCCCGCACCCTGATTCCGGGCGTCGAAATCATTCTCCGCCATGAAGTTATGTCGACGCATGGAAATCCCGGTTCGGCGGAATCGAACGCCCGGGTTTGCTACTATCGTCTGAACGGGGTGCACACACCCCTTCGATTTATGCCGCACGTCCGAATGCTGTCGCGCATTCTTATCTGGATTGTTCTGCTGACCGCCGCCTGCTTTGCGGAACAGCAGACGACTGTTCCTTCCCGTCCGGACCCCGGCGATCTCGTGCGAAAAGCGGTACAAAACGAAATCAAGACGGTCCATGAAGAAACCGATCGCTTCCTGTTCCGCGGAACCAAGACCACCCCCAAGGGATCGACCACGAAGGTTTACGTTGAGACCAAGGAAGCGACTGCCGGCCTGGTGGTCGCCTACAACGGCAAGCCTCTGACGCCGGACCAGCGCCGGGCCGAAGAAGCCCGCGTTGCACGCTTCCTCAACAATCCAGCAGAACTGAAGAAGAAACGCAACCAGGAACGAGAGGACGAAGAGCGCACTCTCCGCATCGTCCGTGCCATTCCCGATGCCTTCCTGTTTGAATACGCGGGCGAAGAACAGGGATCGGCTGGGATAGGCCGGGCCGGTGACCCGCTGGTCAAACTGAAGTTCCGGCCGAATCCACGCTATCAACCGCCCTCGCGCGTGGAGCAGGTCCTCACCGGCATGCAGGGTTTCGTGCTGGTGGACGTCGCGCGCTACCGGATCGCCAGCATCGACGGCACGCTCTTTAAGGACGTCAGTTTTGGTTGGGGAATTTTGGGACACCTCGACCGAGGTGGGCACTTTCTGGTTCAGCAGCAGGAGCTCGGAGACGATCGCTGGGACATTTCGCGCATGAGTCTCAATTTCACCGGCAAGATTCTGCTCGTGAAAAACCTGATGATCAGTTCGACCGAGGTCTTCAGCGGCTTCAAGAAGGTCCCGCCGGACCTAACCTTTGCCGAAGCGCTGGAACTGCTGAAGAAAGAGGAGACGGTGGCGGAGAATCCGACCACCAGCAAGCTCGCGCTGAAATGATGGGTGGCCCCTATAGCGTGGTTCCGGCACGCCACGTTTCTTCCCGCACCGTGAACTTCTGGACCAAATCCTCGCGCACGCGGTAGCCGGTTCCAGGCGCATCGCTGATAGGAATCATTCCGTCGGCCCGCACTTCGACCTGGGGCTCAATGATGTCCTCTTTCCAATAGCGCTTCGAAGCGGAGACGTCGCCCGGCAGCCGGAAATTTTCCAGTGTTGACAATGCGATGTTGTGCGCACGTCCGACTCCTGACTCCAGCATCCCGCCGCACCACACTGGGATCCCGTGCTGCTGGGCCACGTCGTGGATCTTCTTCGCCTCCGTGAACCCTCCCACGCGGCCGACTTTGATATTGATGATCCGGCACGCCCCGGTCTCCAGCGCAAAGTCGGCGTCGCGCGCGTGATGGATGGACTCATCCAGGCAAATCGAGGTCTGAATCGCTTTCTGCAGCCGCGCATGAAGATAGATTTCGTCGTTCCACAGCGGCTGCTCGATCATGAGCAGGTGATACGCGTCGAATTTGCGCAAGTGTTCGGTCTGATCCAGCGTGTAAGCGGAGTTCGCGTCCACGCTCAGGACAATGTCGGCCCAGCGCGCACGAATCTTTTCCAGCACATTCAGATCCCATCCCGGCTTTACCTTGATCTTGATGCGACGGTAGCCGGCGGCGAGTTCTGTTTCGATTTTCTGAAGAAGTTGCTCCGGCGAATCCTGAATGCCGATCGAGACCCCGCAGGCAATTTCACGGCGCGTTCCCCCCAGCAGTTTCCATAGCGGCTGCTGTTTCTGGCGTGCTTCCGCGTCCCACACAGCGTTTTCCAGGGCTGCCTTGGCCATGTTGTGGCCGCGGACTCGAGCGAAAAGCGCAGCACACTCGCGGCCCGACTCCACTCCGTTCTTGAGCAACGCCGGTGCCAGATACCGCTTGATGGTCGGCCACGCCGTCTCAATCCACTCCGGACTGTAAAACGGATCCTCGCCGGCGACGCATTCACCCCACCCGCGAACCCCATCGCCTTCCACCGAGACCAGCAGGATGCGCCGGCCGTAGACCCGCCCAAAACTCGTTTCAAAGAAGTGCACGAGCGGCATTTGAATTTCGCGCAGAGTGACGGATTCGATTTTCATGAGGATTCAGTACAAGAACTCATGGGGAAGACGAAGCGGGAGTATAAAACGCGAACCGAAATCGAGCAAGCCGAACCCGGCGAGCATACTCAGTCCGCACTCGGCCAGCGAGCCCGGCAGCTTCGTCAATTCGATCGGCCGCCCAGTACCTGCTCCGGGCGCGAGATGGCTTGGGGTGGCTGGCCATTCGATCTCGGCGCTCTTTTCGCTGAAGACTCGCGCCGACCGGAGTAGAATCTTTGCGTTTGCTAAATCTAAACGAGACGCTTCAATGAAATCGAATCGCCTTTTGATCGTATCCGTCGTTTTCCTGGCGGCCGGCCTGGGATGGATTCTGAGCTATTGCCACGGCAACGCCGGCTTCAGTGCTGTCTTTCCGGTGGCGGGAACCTCACTCCAAGTCAACCTGACCACCACCGGAATGCCGGCCATGGGTGGCTTGGTGTTGGCCGTGATTGGCCTCCTATTGCTGATCGGGGCGCTGTTCGCGGCAATTACGGAACAAGTGAAATCGCCTCGCTGAGCGACAGCACGCTGAGGGTCAGCGCCAGAATCAGTAGTGCCAGGTTTCATCCCAAGCGCCCAGCCAGAACCGCCCGTTTCCTTTTTCGTCGCGCTCGTAGCCGAGTACGGACAACCCGGCTGCGAATGCCTTCGTGAGCTGCTCCCGATTCCGCTCTTGCACCTCGAACGCCCTCGGACGCGCCGCTGTGGAAGCCTTCCACTCATAAACCTGCGCAGGAACATCCACCCTCAGGCGGCGCTCAAACTTAGGCAGTCCCGCGCCGCTGAGCAGACCTGTCACGCGCTCTGATTTCATCCACCACTCCGCCACCAACCGATCGGAAGGCAACCCACCCTGCAGCGGCGAAGAAGTGATCCCGTACTGATTCACGTTGTAGCGGCGAGCGATGGCACCCAACTTCTCAATATTTAAATATGCATTCTTGATTTCGAGCGGATCGAAGGTCCACTCCATCAGATCAAATCCGCGCGCCAGAGCATCGTCGCGTTGAAAAAGCTTCATGCGCCGCCCCAGCCCGCCATTGCGATACTGCTGACGAACGGCCAGCATGTGCGAATGCAGGTAGGAGTGACCGCCGCGCATTCCCGGAATCGCCAGCGCAAAGCCGATCAGTTCCTGCCCGTCGAACGCGCCTATGACGTGGCCTCCGATCTTGGTCGCCAGAACGAAGATCCGCACCGGAACCAGTTCGGCATCCGAGAACTTCCATACTTCCTTCTGGAGCGCGAAGCAGGCCTGCATTTCTTCGAGCGCTTCGCACTTGCGGACAGTTGCCGACTCCGCCGCCCCTCTGGTCACGGTTGTTTTTCCTGCTGTTTCGCTTGCTGCCATAGTTCTTCGAGTTCGTTCATGGATGCCTGCTGCGGCCCTCGTCCACTGGCGCGCAACCGCTCCTCCATCCACTGGAAGCGGCGCTTGAATTTGCGGTTCGTCTTCTTGAGAGCCGACTCTGGATCGAGCGACAGGTACCGCGCAATGTTTACAAGGACGAAGAAAAGATCTCCCACCTCGTCTTCCATGCGTTCGCGAAGTTCCAGTGACACTCGCGGCTTCCCCGACCCGGCGATCCCGGTCCCCGACGGCCCTTTGATGGGCGCTGCTTTCAGTTCCTCGCGCAGCTCCGCAGTTTCTTCGGCGAGCTTTTCAAACAGACCTTCAATCTCCGGCCAGTCGAATCCCACATGCGCGGCGCGCGAACTGAGTTTGTGGGCTTCGAGGAGGGCAGGCATCTTCGACGACACGCCCGCCAGCACCGACTGCGCATCATCGGTGTTTTCCGCCTTCTTGCCGCCGCCCGCGTCCAACCGTTTCTTCTTCTCCTCAGCCTTTAGCGCCTCCCAGTTGCGCAGCACCTCCGCCGGAGTATCGGCTTTCACGTCGCCAAACACATGCGGATGCCGATCCACCAGCTTGTTCGAAAGCCGGTCGAGCACGTCATCGATCGCGAAATGGCCTTCCTCGCGAGCCATCTGCGAATAGAACAGCACCTGGAGTAGCAGGTCGCCCAACTCGCCGGTGAGTTCGTGCCAGTCGCGATTGTCGATGGCTTCTAGAACTTCGTAGGTCTCTTCGAGCGTGTACGGTTTGATGGTGTCGAAGGTCTGCTCGCGGTCCCACGGACATCCATCCGGAGCCCGCAGTCGCGCCATGATTTGAACCGCTCGTTCGAACCGTTCGCCGGTGGTGGGCATGATCTTCCAATGTAAATGAGCGCTCTGGGAGGGGCAAACGGCGGGAATGAGCCAAGCTTCAGGAAATCTGTCGAACCGCCAGCTCAGTCTTGTCCGAGATGATCGCGTCCACGCCCCAGTCCGACAATTGCCGCATCTTCTCGATGCGATTCACGGTCCAAACCATGATTCTTTTCCCGGACGAGTGCACCTGATCGATCAACTCCCGATCGACGAGTTCCACCTGAGGAATCACCCACTCAGCCGGCGAGCGGGGCCAGTGACGGAGTTGGGAGCGGCTTTCGCAGAGAAATCCGAGCGGGATCGACGCATCGAGGATATGAATTGCCGTGAGCACATCCGGCAGGAACGACGAAACGACGTATTGCCTTTGTGGCGAATGCTGACGTAACGCGGCGATCGTCTGCGGCTCGAGTCCTGCAACTTTCAGCTCGATGTCGAGAAACGCCGGCGACGAGAAGTGCTGAAGAACTTCATCCAGCCTGGGCAGCGCCAAGCTTTTCGAAGGCGTTTTCGCAATCTCCGCTCCCTTGTACTTGGCGTCGTGGCAGATTACAGCCTCGCCATCGAGCGATTGCCGCACATCGAATTCAAATCCGTCGCAGCCGTGCTGCAAGCACAACTCGAATGCTGCCAGCGTGTTTTCTGGAATCTGACGGGAGGCACGCGCGCCACGATGACCGAGAAGGAGAGGTCGGGTCATTCAAGTCCTAAGCAAGAAAGAGCGGAGGAACAGTCAAAAGGGATTGCTCTTCTCGGCGCACTCTGCGACCTCTGCGGTGAAGGTTCTAGTCCAGATCAAAGTCCCGAATCGGCCGTCCCGTATCCGGCGTCTCTTTGGCCTTCTTCACTGCTTCCTGGAATTTTTTCTCCAGCACATCTGAGGCATGTTTCTGCGCCTCCACCGACTGGCGGAAGATGGACTCGCG
>JAIQFZ010000125.1 GCA_020073015.1 Terriglobia bacterium
CGCTCACCATCTTGTTCGTCGGCGCCCTGATCCTCATCCTCCTCCGCCTGGAGCGAATCGCTCCCCGCAAAGGGTGGGATCACGTCAAACCGCATCAGGCAGGACTAAGTTAAACGCAAATGTTCGATAACTTTCCATTGTGGCCGCAACGGGCCTCCAGCATGGCGGGCAACGTCGATGCTCTGTTCATCTTCCTGCTCATCGTTTCCGGGCTGATGACCCTTCTCATCTTCACCGCCATCATCTATTTCGCTGCCCGCTATCGCTATCGCAAAGGCGTTCCCGCTGAACAGATCGAAGGCTCCATTCCCCTCGAACTCAGCTGGTCGCTCATTCCCCTCGGCGTCTTCATGGTCATCTTCGCCTGGGGCGCCGTCGTCTATTTCAAGGGCCGCACTCCGCCTCGCGATTCCACCGAAGTCTACGTCGTCGCCAAGCAATGGATGTGGAAGCTCGAACACGCGGAAGGCCAGCGCGAGATCAACGAACTCCACGTCCCCGTAGGCCGCGACGTCAAACTCATCATGACTTCGCAGGACGTCATCCACAGCTTCTTCGTCCCCGCGTTCCGCATGAAGCAAGACGTGCTCCCCGGCCGCTACACCGTCGCCTGGTTCCACGCCACCAAGCCGGGTACATATCACTTGTTCTGCGCAGAATATTGCGGCACCCAGCACTCTGGCATGATCGGCTCCATCGTCGTCATGGAGCCCGCGCAATACGAAGCCTAGCGCGCGAAAATATTCCGGGAGATGATCGTGTAGTCGCCACCGGGGCGAGCGGCTTCGGCATCATGGCAGTCATCGTTGGCGCCGATCGTGGCTTCATTACGCGCGAGCAGGGCGTGCAGCGGTTGACCAAGATTGCCGACTTTCTCGAACACGCCCAGCGCTATCACGGCGCCTGGTCGCACTACATGGACGGCAATACCGGCCAAACCATGCCCGTGTTCGGCATGTTCGACAACGGCGGAGACCTGGTCGAGACTTCATTTCTCATGCAGGGTCTGCTGGCAGCACGCCAGTATTTCCACGGGCAAAGCGAAGGCGAGCAGTCGCTCTACCGCAGAATCACGCAGCTCTGGGAAACGGTGGAATGGGATTGGTATCGCGAGACGCCGACCAGTGACTTTCTCTACTGGCACTGGTCTCCGGAGTGGGCGTTCCAGATTCATCATCCTCTCATCGGTTTCAACGAGGTGATGATTACCTATCTGCTCGGCATCGCTTCGCCCACGCACGGCGTACCGGCAGATATCTACTACTCCGGATGGGCCGGGCAGTCTGATCGGGCGCTCACCTACCGCCAGGGATGGTCCGGCAGCACGGACGGCAACCACTACGGAAACGGGCATACCTACTACGGGATCAAGCTCGATGTCGGCGTCGGCACCGGCGGTCCTCTTTTTTTCACCCACTATTCCTTCATGGGCTTCGATCCGCACAGCCTTCACGACCGCTTTACGAAGTCGTACTTCGACAACAACCGCAATATCGCGCTGATCAACCACGCCTATTCGGTCGCGAACCCAAAGCACTTCGAGGGTTACGGTCCTAATGCCTGGGGACTGACGGCCAGTGACGGCCCCGAGGGCTACGTGCCGCACGCGCCCGACGACCAGAGCGATCGTGGAACGCTCACGCCCACTGGAGCGCTGGCTTCTTTCCCCTATACCCCGGAGTTTTCGATGGCCGCGTTCAAGCACTACTATCGCGACCTCGGCGATCAGATGTGGGACATCTACGGCCCGCGCGACGCATTTAATCAGAAAGCGAACTGGGTCTCGCCCATCTACATGGGGTTGAATCAGGCGCCGATCGTAGTCATGATCGAGAACTACCGGACTGGCCTGGTGTGGAAGAACTTCATGTCCAACCCGGAAATCGGCGAGATGCTGAAGAAACTCGACGCAGCCACAGAGAAGAAGTAGTTCAGTTCGATCGCTCAACACCGGCGAAACATTTCTTCTGAGGACAACATGGCAGGACAAGATCTTCAACGCCGCGAAATTCTACGCATCATGGGGATGGCAGGCGTGGCGGCTCATTTCCCCGGCTTCGCCACCTGGGCCTTTGCGCATACGCATCCCGCCTCTGGGCCCGAGCAGATCAAGCCGGCGCAATACAAACCTCAGTTCTTTTCCGACCGCGAATACGCGCTCGTAGAGCGCCTGACGGAGTTGATCATTCCAAGCGATGGCACGCCGGGCGCGCGCGAAGCAGGCGTGGCCGAGTTTGTGGACTTCATGGTCGCTCACGACCGTAGCCAGCAATACAAACTCCGCACTGGACTCACCTGGCTGAACGCCCATGCGGAACAAACTCTGGGCGGTCCGTTTCCAGCTCTAACGCAGGAACAACAGATCGCGCTACTCGAACCCCTGGCCTACAAGGCAAAGCACCGGCCGGGCGAAGAAGATGGCCGCCAATTCTTCCGCGCGATTCGCGAGCTTACAGTGATGGGTTTTTATTCGAGCCAGATTGGCTACAAGGAACTGGATAATCCCGCCTTGCGCTACTACGCGGAGTCGCCTGCGTGTCCGCACACCGGCGATCCCGAACACAAGCATCTGGCCCCTGCGAAATGGTGAGACATGCCCAAACAGATCTATGACGTCATCGTGATTGGAACCGGCGCGGGCGGCGGCATGGCGAGCAAAACGCTAACGGAGGCGGGGCTGAAGGTTTGCGCGCTGAATGCCGGTCGCAGACTCGTTCCCACCAAAGATTTCCGCAATCATCGCATGCCCTGGGACATGAAATTCCGTGGCTTCGGCGATCCCGACAAGCAAGCGCAGTCCTATGGCTTCATGGACAGCGAGTGGGTCGAAGGGGTGTGGGAACACGAGATTCCATTCACGATGGCACCCGGCACCACCTGGATGTGGCCGCGCTGCTTCGCCGTGGGAGGGAAAACAAATTTCTGGGGAAGATCGTCCGCGCGTTTCGGCGAGATTGATTTTCGCGCCGCTACGCTCGATGGTTACGATGTCGATTGGCCGCTCACCTATGAGGAGATTGCCCCGTACTACAGCCGCGTGGAGCGGATGATCGGGGTAGCCAGCACGGTCCAGAATCGGCCGAGCAATCCGGATGGCGAGTATCTTCCGCCGTTCAATCTGCGGTGCATTGATCACATTTTGCATAGTGGCGCGCAGAAGATCGGTGTGCCGTACTTGCCAGATCGAATCGCACAGTTGACGAAAGACCATGAGGGAAGTCCCGCCTGTCACTACTGCGGCGCCTGCACGACGGGTTGCGATACAGGCTCATTTTTCTCGACACCCTGGCGGTTTCTGCCCAAGGCCGAAGCGACCCGCAATCTCGACCTCCGCACCGACGCGCTCGCCAAGAACGTTCTGGTTGACGAAAATGGCGTGGCCAATGGCGTTGCGTACATCGACCGAAAAACCAGGCAGGAAGTGGAAGTCCATGGACGAGCAGTAGTGGTCGCCGCATCCTGCATCGAAACCGCCCGCATCATGCTCAATTCGAAGTCGCGCCACTGGCCGCACGGGATTGCGAATTCCAGCGGGCAGCTTGGACGAAACCTGTGCGATCACCTTTACGGCGAGTCGGCCAATGGCTATCTGCCGCAACTGCTGGGCCAGCCCAGCTTCCCGGATAACGTTGGAGACAACCAGGTGGCGTGGATGCCGCGCTGGCAAAATCTGCAAAATCCCCGAGAAGAAAAATTCATTCGGGGCTACTCCGTCTATCCGGGAGGCGGGTGCACGGAATACCCGTGGTACGCAGTACAGACCGAGGGTTTTGGATCTTCTTACAAGCGGGAGGTCAAGCGCCGGTATCCCACGCCGGTGAATTTCACCATTCAGGCGCCGTCGCTGCGTTCCGACACGAACTATGTCGACCTTGATCCGGAAGCAAAGGACCCTTACGGAATTCCGCTGGCACGCATCCATTTCCAGTGGGATGAGAACGTGCTCAAAATGTGGGAGCACTCCAAGCAAGTGTGTGCGGAGCTGATTCGAGCCGCGGGAGGTGTGTTTGAGAACTCTGCGGACGAGCCAGCAATTCCTGGGTGGAGCCTGCACGAGACGGGAACCTGCCGGATGGGGAACGACCCGAAACACTTCGTGACCAACCGCTTCGGGCAGACGCACGATGTTCCCAACCTGTATGCGTGCGACGCGAGCGTGTTTTTGAACTGTACGGACAAAACGACCACCATCAGCATCCTGGCGTTTACGCTGCGAACCTGCGATCAGGTCATTGAGAAGTTTCGGAGGGGCGATCATCAGCGCGTGTGAAGCACGGTCATGCTAGGAGGCTGCAGAAACAGTCAACTTCGCATCGCTCGGGGACTGAAGCCCCATTGAAAATGCGTCCCTTATCGCAGCGCTAAAAGCGCTGCGCCACCCCAAACCTTGTGCCTTTCCGCAGCCTGCTAGAGGGTGCGAGTCACCTTGGAGAGAGAACGCGGCGTATCCGGATCGAGTCCTTTGGCCTCCGCCAGCAGCGCAGCAAAAAGCTGGCCGGGGATGATGTAGGGGATGGGTGCGAGAAACTCGGAGATCTCTGGAGCCATGGGTACAACGCGCGAGCAGATGGCCGCGAGTTCCGCATCCGAAGTGATGACAACGGTTTCAGCGCGCAGTTCTTTCAGGCGATGGGCCAGAGTCTTCACGCCCGGCAGCATGGCTCCCGGCGAAGCAAACAGGATCACCGGGAAATGCCGCTCCACCATTGCGAGCGGGCCGTGGAAGAAGTCGGCGGTCGAGAATCGCTCGGCCACAACGTAACAGGTTTCCATGAGCTTGAGCGCAAGTTCATAGGCGTTTCCATACAGAAGCCCGCGCCCAAGAACGACACAGTTTTCCATAAAGGTGTAACGCTCAGCGAGTTCGCGGATCGCAGCTTCATGCGCGAGGGTCCTCGCGCAAAATTCCGGAACACGTTCAAAGCCCTGCGTCACGGCGGACGTGCCCGCCAGCGCTTCGGCCAGCAGATAGAAAATCATCATCTGGCCAGTGAAGGTCTTGGTCGCAGCGACGGAGCGCTCCCGCTCGCCGTGAATCAGCAGAGGGACATCCACGGAACTGACCATGGACGAGCCGGCCTCGTTCGTGATGCCGACGGTAAACGCGCCGCACGCTCGCGCCTCGATCAACACGCGATTGATGTCTTCGCCTTCACCCGACTGGGACACGCCGACGACCAGTGCGTGATCCAGCCGCAATTTGGCGCCGTACAGCGTGTAGACGGAAGGCGCGGCCAGAGAGACCGGAATGCCGGTCGCGATTTCGAGGAGATAGCGCCCGAACTGAGCGGCGTTGTCGGAGCTGCCACGAGCGACCAGGACAATCAGCCGGATAGATCGCTTCCGCAGCGTTTCTCCGAGTTCGCGAATCTTGCCACGCTCCTGCTGCAGAATGCGAGCCAGGACGTCGGGTTGCTGGCGGATTTCTTCGAGCATCAATGACAAGGCTCGGCTCCTTACTCTACCAATCGTTCTTAACCAGTGCTGCCTTTAAAAGCATTTAATAACATAACACCAGCGGCGACACGTTCTCTTAATTCGGTTGCAAGCGGGCTTGGCTTGAGTGGTCGAACGTACCAGAAAGGTTGCGGGCGGGCGTACGCGAGACTAGAATTGCGCCTAAATATGGCTGACTGACACCTCGTCCTGAGGTGCCCGTTCGGGGGGAATCATGGTGTCTGCACCTCGCTACCCTGGAATACGGGTCACGGCAAACGGGAATCAACTCGTCTCCTACCACACGGAAACACGAATCGCTGATGCGGGCGTGTTTTATCCCATCACTCCTTCGACCGAAGGCGGCGAACTTTACCAGCAGGCGTTTGCCGAAGGGCGGCTGAATGTTTTTGGCCGCAACACTCTAGCGGTGGAAGCGGAAGGCGAGCACGCGGCCCAGGGCGGAGCGATCGCACATTCGGTGTGCGGGAAACGGGTTGTCAATTTCACCTCCGGCCAGGGAATCGTGTACGGGGTGGAGCAGTACTACCACGCGCCCGGCAAGTGCTCGACGATGGTGCTGGAAGTGGTCGCGCGAGCGCTGACCAAGCACGCGCTCAACGTTCACTGCGGGCACGATGACGTCTACGGGGCACTCGACACTGGATGGATCATCGTGTTCGGCAAAGACGCGCAGCAGGCCGCTGACCAGGCGCTCATTTTGCGGCGTGTGACCGAACTGAGCCTGACTCCCGGCATGAACGTCCAGGATGGTTTTCTCACTTCTCACCTGGAGCGGACGTTCTACAAACACGAGTCGGAACTGATCCGCGAATTTCTCGGCTCACCGGACGACATCATCGACTGCCCCACCGAAAGCCAGCGCATCCTTTTCGGGCCGACCCGCCGCCGGGTGCCGCGCATGATCGATCTCACCAATCCCGTGCTTCTCGGGCCGGTGCAGAATCAGGAACACTACATGCAGGGGGTAGCGGCCCGCCGGAACAACTTTACCGAGCCGATTTTGCGATTTCTAGAAAAGGCACATGCTGAGTTCGGTAAGCTGACCGGCCGTCATTACGGCTTGATCACGCAGTACAGAACCAGCGATGCGGATACGGTATTCGTGTCCTTGGGCTCGGCCGCCGAGAACATCGAAGCGGCGGTCGATTATCTGCGCGAGCGCCGAGGCGCAAAAGTCGGGTCGATCCACCTCAACGTGATTCGGCCGTTCCCTGAAGCGGCCGTCGTCACGGCGCTCGCGGGCAAGAAGAATGTCATCGTCCTCGAGCGCACCGATGAACCGATGGCCGGCGATAACCCCATGGGCCGCGATATACGAACTGCGCTCAATAAGGCCTTGCGAATCGATGGCAATCCAGTCCCTGAGGAGTTGCCCGCGATTACCGCCAGCCAGATGCCGCGCCTCTTCTCGGGTATCTACGGCCTCGGGTCACGCGATTTCCGGCCGGAACATATCCTCGGCGCTTACGAATTTGCCACGGGTGCTCGCTCCCGCCAGGACGGCAAGCGAGCGGCGGACGGAACGTCGTTCTTTGTGCTGGGTATCGATCACCCGTACGCAGTGAAGTCGGATGAAGCACCATCCCTGCTGCCCGAGGGCGCGGTCGCTGTGCGTTTCCATTCGATCGGGGGCTGGGGCGCAATCACGACCGGGAAGAATCTGGGGGCAATTATTGGCGATCTGAACGACCTGCTCTACGAGCGCGACAAGATTGTCGATGAACTGGGCAATCCCAAAGAGATTATTCACGTCAGCGCCAATCCGAAGTATGGCTCGGAAAAGAAAGGCGCTCCCACAGCCTATTTCATGGTCGCCGCGCCGGAGCGCATTCGCGTGAATTGCGACCTGCGCCATGTCAATGTCGTGCTCTGCTGCGATCCCAAGGCATTCACGCATACCAACCCACTGGATGGAATGTCGGAAGGTGGCTGCCTGGTGTGGGAATCCGAAGAGGAAGGTGAGCAAGCCTGGGAACGGCTGCCGCTGTGGGCGCGCAAACAAATCATCGACAACAAGATCCGCGTCTTCACCTTGCCGGGCTTCGAGATTGCCCGCAAAGCAACCGATCGTGCCGACCTCCAACTCCGCATGCAGGGGAACGCTTTTCTGGGCGCATTCTTTTCGGTCTCGCCGCTGCTCGCGGATTTCCGCATCACCCCCGAGCAGTTCCGCGAAGTCGTCCGCCAGCAGTACGTGAAGAAATTTGGCCGGCTCGGCGAGGCGGTTGTCAGTTCGAACATGGAAGTCATGACCCAGGGCTTCGAGCGTGTCCGCGAGATCCGCGTCGGAGAACTTGAGGCTCCGGACCATTCAACGCTGCGCGGAGAGGCGCTCCTGCCCGTCGTGAGTGGTGGAGACGATGGCGGCGGCTGCCACACCGGTTGTCGTTCCGTTCCCATTCCGGCCACCCAGCACGACCGCACACCGGTGACGCGGGTCGCAACTTTCAATGCCGAATTCCGTGGCGGCTATGGCTACAACCAACCGTCTTCAGCCTTCGCGTCGGTGGGTGTCATTGCCGCTGGCACGGGCGACACCGCGTCCAAGTATGTCGCTCGTCGCGAAACGCCCCTCTACATCGCCGAGAACTGCACGCAGTGCATGGAATGCATTGCCGTCTGTCCCGACACGGCGCTGCCCAACTGCTCCGAGGATCTGGTGACGATACTCCGCACCGCAATCGCGCATTACGTTACAGATCCCGGCGAGCGCCAGAAGATGTTACGCTCCCTGCCTGAGATCGAGCAGCGTACCCGCGAACTGATGCGGGATGCCGTCGCAAAAAATGCAGGAACTCCGATGCCGCAGATCCTTCACCAGGTCACCAACGAGGTGGACGGATTCTCTGACGAAGCCAAGCGCCAATTCTTCGCCATCATCGACAAGGTCCCGATGGCGTTTCAGAAAGTGAATGCCATCTTCTCAACCCCGGAGAGAAAGACTCCGGGCGGTGGCGGAATCTTCTCGATCTTCGTCTCGGATTTGTGCAAAGGTTGTGCCGCCTGTGTGACCGCGTGCGGCGAGCACGAGGCGCTCAAGATGGTGCAAGAGACGGAAGCGGTCAATGCCGAGCACGAGACTGGCACGGCGTTCCTGAATCTTCTGCCCGACACGCCGCAAAAATATCTCGGCCTGTACAGCGATCAACATCCGCAGGACTCCAAGACGGCGACGCTCCGCAACATGTTGATGGTCCGGCGCAACTATGACGCGCTCGTTTCCGGCGACGGCGCCTGCGCGGGCTGTGGCGAGAAAAGTATTCTGCGGGCGATCGCCGCCGTGACCGAGGCCTACATGCGGCCCGTCTACCACGCGAAAGCCGACCGGCTGCAGGCGAAGGCCGCCGAACTTGAGAAATCAGGCGTCCAGAAGTTAGCTGCGCTCAAAGCAAGAAATCACGAGGAATACGAACTGCTGCGGCAAGCAGTCGCTCATTTGCTGATGGGGTTAGGAGGCGAGGATGAGAAAGACACTAAGGCCCGCATTGTAAGCAACGGGCCGATCTCCGACCAGGAATTGATCGACGCGATCGTGGCCGTCCTACTGCAGGAAGCTTTCAACCACAAAGGTCTACAGGCGGTCGACGGCCGTCTGGCAAACGGCATGTCCGTGATGGCGATGGCTGCGCATACCGGCTGCAACACGGTTTACGGGTCCACACCGCCTAACAATCCGCACCCATATCCGTGGATGAACTCGCTCTTCCAGGACGGCATCACCGTGGCCTGGCTCCTGGGAGAGAGCTTCATCGTTGATCACGCAAGGCGATCCGTGATTCCCGAGCGACTGGCCGATGCGCTGCTCCATCGTGAAAACGACGTGATTACACCGCGCGACTACTACGAGTACGCGCACTTCAGCGACGCGTTGATGACCGATCAGGAAATTCTTGAATTGCCGAAAGTGTGGGCGGTCGGTGGCGATGGCGGCATGGGCGACATCGGCTACCAGAATACGTCGAAGGTGATTCTCCAGAATCGTCCCAACGTCAAAGCGCTGATGCTCGACACCCAGGTTTATTCAAACACGGGCGGGCAAAATTCCGATTCGACTCCGATGTTGGGTGGCAGCGATATGAACGTGTTTGGGGCGGCGACGCAAGGCAAAAGCGTCGAGAAGAAGACGGTTGCCGAGACGTTCCTGGCCGGACACGGATCTCCTTTCGTTGCTCAGGTTTCGATCGCCAACGCGCCCAAGCTCTACCGCGCGATTCTCGACGGCCTCGAATATCGTGGAACCGCGTTCCTGCAATGCTTCACAACCTGCCAACCGGAACATGGCGTCGGCGATGACATGGCTCTCATTCAGGCGCAGCGCGTGCGCGATTCGCGGGGAGCACCCGAGTTCGTTTTCAATCCGCGACTCGGAGAGACCTATCACGAGGCGCTCGATCTCAAGGGCAATCCCTCGCTCGAAATGGACTGGTACGAAACGAAATCGAAAGCGACCGGCGAGGTTAGCCGCTACACGGTTGCGCACTGGTGCGCCACCGAAGCCCGGTTCCGCAACCATCTGAAGAAGATCAAGAAGGACGAGGCAACCAACCTGATCCCGCTGGAGAACATGCTGGTTCGCATCACCCAGCAGGATGTCGTGTACCGCCGCCACCTGATTCCTGAACATCGCGCCTACGTGCCCGACTTCGGCGTCTATATCAAACTTCAGGGAACGAACGGCGACGCCGAGTACCGCGCCATTTCGCGCCAACTCGTGCTGTTCTGCGTCGAGCGCCGCAAAGCGTGGCGGATGCTGCAGAGCAAGGCTGGCATTGAGAACAAGGAATACAAGGCACAGCGCACGATCCTGGCTGACGTCGATGCCGGCAAGATTTCGAAAGAGGAACTGTTTACGCGCGGCGAGCAGCTTCTGAAGGAGCGCCTGCAAGCTGGTACTGCTGCCAAGCCGGCCGGACGCACTGCGTCGGCCACTTCGCCAGCGGCGACGCCTCCCGGCACCGAAGTTGTTCAACCAGTCGTATCCTGACCAGGCTCGCCACACTCGCTTGACCATGGTCGGAGCCCTGCTCGTCCGCCGACACCTCCGTGTCGCGCGCACAGCAGACTGGCTCCCCTTGCCAAACGGACTCGGATCGAAGCAGAATACGCAAGCCCGCAAGGAGGGTGCTCCGATGCGAATCTCTCTTCGTACTCTCGTCGCGATTGTGTTGCTGACCGTGGCCGCTCAGGCCCAGGGGGCGTCCATCTCCAAGCCACCCGACGCACCCAAGCGTCCGGTCACGGACGAGTATCAAGGCGTCAAAGTCACCGACGACTATCGCTGGCTGGAGAACTGGGACGATCCCGCAACCAAGCAGTGGAGCGCCGCCGAGAACGCCCGCACCCGCGAATATCTTGACCATCTGCCCGCGCGTCCTGCCATCAAAGAGCAAATCCGGCAACTCATCAGCGCCAGTTCGGCTAGCTATTACGGTCTGCAGTTTCGCGCGGGAATCCTGTTCGCCATGAAGTACCAGCCACCGCAGCAACAACCCACGCTGGTGGCCCTGCATTCGCCGGACGACCCCTCG
>JAIQFZ010000126.1 GCA_020073015.1 Terriglobia bacterium
GACAGTCACCGGGTTGCGACTGGAAGAACCGCAGACGCTCGATCCCACGCGGTGTTATCCGGTAAGCAACACGATTCCAGCCTTGCGCTCGTTCCAAAAGTCCTTGTCTACACAGACGAGATAAATAGCTGTAGACAGAACTGCGTTGCGAATTGCTCTGTAGACATTTCCGGACTTCATCCGGCGTCATAAATCTTGCATTTGCTGCGAATATCTCAAGCACTCTTCGTTTGTTCATGGTTTTCCGCTAGTGTGTAACGCCCTCCCATTTCGACAAAGACAAGCCGCTTCGTGTAATAGGCGTACAAAATGACTCGGCTGTAGACGGAAACTGAGATTCGTAACCGCTCCGATTCCGCTCGAAGCTTTGAAACAAGCTCTTCGGGCAACCGGATATCGAGTTTGGCGTCCAGGAATTGTTGAACGTCTGGCAGCGCAGAAAAACTGTACTGGCCATCCGGTGCGTGCATCAGAATCAAGCGAACGATGTCCGAGGCAGGCATTCTTGACTGGCCTGCGTTCTGACGGATGGCCCGTTCGAGTACAGACGGCATTCGAATGGAAACGACTTTGGTCATGGGAAGAATCACCCCTTCTTCTGAAGAAAAGCGAAAAGGCCGGGACGATGTTTCGTCTGTTGTCGGCCCAGCTCGATACTGAGCTCCTTTGCCCGGCGGCGAAGGCTCGGTATCAGTTGCGGAGGCGTCTTAGGGTTTTCGAGAGCTTTCTCGACGCCTTTGAATTGGCTTTCCAGACTGAATCCAGGATTCTTCATGTGTTCCACTTCCTTTCTCGAATCAGAGTTCCGACGGACCCTTAATATCGTTATCCTCATGACCGCTCTCCCAGCGGAACGACGCCCCGGCAATTTTTCTCCGGGCAGCGATAGCCCGATACTTTGCCACTGAACGTTTTCGTTCCGACCAATTCCGGACTTGCCCAGAAGGACCTTCCGCACTCGGGGCATTTCAGCCAGTAGCGCTGTTCCAGTCGGGCGAGTCGCGCCAACACGTTCTCTTTCCGGCCTTGCTCCACCAAACTTTCAAAGGCCGCGATTCCGGCTCGCTCGCGAATGAACATCTGCACTCCGCAGGGCGAGCAGATGACGTAGGGCTTCTTTCGTTTGCTCATCCGTACATCCAGCGGTGCAAGGCAAACGGGGCACGGGAACCACAGTGTACCCTTATTAATCACGGTCTTTCTCCATATAAAGTGATACTATAACTCACCTGCGAATGTCTAGGTTAAACTTAGGTAAACTAATTATGTTCTGTCAGTTAGACAGATTGCTGAAATGCTTCTACGTAAAATTGGTTGCCAGAGGTCTTGTATATCCCTATAATTGCGAGCTGGCTGGCGAAGGGAGAATTCCCGAAAATGGCAGAGGAAGGAGAGAACTTCATGTCTGACAACAAATCCTCGGATCACCCCATGAAAAAGCCGAAAAGGGGCAGGCCACGCGAGATAGATCCTCGGATCGTACTCGGATCAGCGGACCACTACCGCATCGTGTTCCTCCAGTTCTGGTCGAAGCTGGGTGCTCGATTGTTGGCCGCGCAATCTTCCGAGGAAGTAGCCAGAGCCGTCCGCGAAGAGGCTGCCGACATTAGCGCGAGTCTTGATCCGTACTCGGACCTTATCCTGAAGATCGTGAAGGATCCGAAATTTCCCCGCGCCAGGTCAACATCCCAAATGCACTTCCTGGCTGATTCGCTTGGAGGACAAGGTTTTGTAACGCCCCGCCGGGCGCGAGAAATTTGCGCAGAAGAACGGGCTAAGAAGAGATACTTCATTGTTCGGCGGGAATACTACATCGAGTGCTCGTGCGGGTATAAGGGACCGGCCCTCGACGGAGCTTGCCGAGATTGCGGCACAGGGGAATTGTCTTGGGATTTGATGACGAAAGACAATTCCTGATTCAAGGCGCAAGAAGGTCTTGGCCTGCAAGCGTGCACGTTACGTACGTACGTAACGTTAAATTCGAAGTCTATGTCGAAATGTTCCTGCGGTTTCAAAGGCCGATCCCACAATCATGCTTGTGCATCGTCGTTCGCGAGATTGCTGAGGCGATCAAGGTGTCTCGGCCTTATGCAGCACTGATCCGTGCTGGCCGACAACGCCCACATCCCCGGCACTGGCAGTCGCTCGCGAAATTGGCGGGTCATATCGTCGTGTGGGTAAGCCCTCAAGCTTCCGACTAGCCGTTTGAAATGCCGCGCAGAAGCTGTGAAGGCGTGAGGTCGAAAGCCGACAGGATTTCGATACAGCAGGATGGTCGCCATCTTCATGTCACACAGAATGGTGATTCTGGACATATTCCATCTTCTGAAACCGTGATACATTCCCCACCACGGACTACTTCCCCACGGGCAGCAAAAAGGGCTTCCAAAAATCGGAAGCCCTTTTCCATTCTCGCCTTGTGCTTCGCCTACTGCCCGGTCCCGGTCGGCCTTCGGGGTGAACTGGGAAAGCTGTACGCTACGCCCGCCCGGAAATGAGGACACGATGCTTCGAGGAACACTGCACGCTGGCCGGAGATAGGTTCACCGACGCATGTGACGTAAGTCACAACTCACTGTGAAATGCCAGCGCAACACCGGTAAGAGACGCTGATCTCATTGAACTGCCAACTCGATACGCTACGCCCGGTCGTTTGGCAAGTGACTATCTCACAATTGTCTCGGTTAATAAGAACGAATTCCAGGCCGGCAGTTGACCACCACCGCCTCCACATCGGAACTGTGGAGAAGATTTCTGGCCTTACCTTCCAGTAATCTCCACGTACTGTCTTTTCGTTGGACGCGGGCGCGAGCCGTGATTGGCTCTCCGGCTTCTCGAATCAGGCGCTTGCAGAGATCCTGAACGGCGGGTCGATCCTCCGCATGGATCAACTCAACCGCACAATTCCCGATTAGCTCTTCAGGTTTATAGGCCAGCAACGGTTCGGAAGCCGCGTTGCAATAAACGATTTGTCCTGCACCGTCCAGCAGCAGGACGAGGTCAGGGCTGTTCTCCAGAAGAGCTCGAAGTCTCGCCTCGCTGTTCGCAACCAATGACAACATTCAGAACCTTAGACGGGTGTGTGGTACTTGCGGAGTAATGAACAAGCATCGGGAAACGAACACTTGATGCTGGACGTCAATTCCAGACCAATCCTGACGGTCAAGCGGACGGCACGGCTTCCTGGGGGAGGATGCCTACGGATTGGTATGTCGTCCGCTCTCCACTACTCTCTGGCAATCGAATTGTGTTTTCAATCTGCAATACTGCTCAGCGGGCAATGTGGAGAATACCTATAGCAGGTAGCGCATCGCTGCGGCCCTACGCCACCGCGAACCCAACGCATTTCTCACTCACCGAAACATCGTTCGACCGCCTCGATCGCCGGCGAGCGATTGTCACTAAAGAGCGTTGCCGTGTCGAGCGCCTCTCGACCATGAATGGCCACGAACGGCAAGCCCGGTTGGGGGAGGGCTTCCGCTCAAAACTCTGATCCTCGCTACTAGTAAACGGGGCCTTAGGCGGGCGCTTCCGGATAAGACCTCCCCGGCAAAAACTCCGGGTCTGCCTTTGACGTTGGACATAGGACGCCGGATCCGGTGCGCATCCGGCTAAGCATCTGGTACACGGTGTTTCGGCCGACACCCAGGATCTCTGCCGCCTTGGCCTTATTCCCCCCCACGCGCTCCAGCACCCGCATCAGGTAACGGTACTGCATAGCCTCGAGCGTTAGAAACTCTTCCCCATCGCTCCCGGCACTTGCCGCCGGAGCGCGCAGGGCTTCCGGCAGATCCTGTAAATCGATGACGTTGCTGACCGCCATGATGCAACTGCCGCTGATGATGTTTTCCAGTTCGCGCACGTTGCCGGGCCAACTGTGCTTTCCGTACAGAGTTGAATATTTTTCGAGGAAATGTCTTTGCAAGAGCGGAAGATCTTCTTTCCGCTGGGCCAAAGGCGGAGTCGAAATCTCGACCACCGACAGCCGGTAAAACAAGTCTTCCCGAAACTGGCCTTGCGCCACCATCTTCCGCAAATCGCGGTGGGTGGCGGCAATGACGCGCACGTCCACTTTGACGGGAATCGGCGACCCAATCCGTTGTACTTCGTGATTCTGAAGAACGCGCAAGAGTTTCGCCTGCGCAGGCAAGGAAAGCTCACCCACCTCGTCCAGGAAAACAGTGCCACCGCTGGCATATTCGAAGATGCCGTGCCGATCCTGAGTCGCGCCCGTGAACGCGCCGCGCACATATCCAAACAATTCACTCTCGACCAGGCTCTCCACCAGTGCCGAGCAATTGCAGATTGCAAACGGGGCACTGGAGACGGGACTCAGCCGGTGCAGTGCGCGCGCCACTAACTCTTTGCCCGTACCCGTGGGACCGGTCAGTAGCACCGAACGAAAGTGGGGGGCGATCCGGCGGATCTTCGTGAACACCTCCAGCATCAGCGGACTACGTCCGATCATTCCTTCGAATTGGTAGGCTTCGACCATGTCCTGATCCAGTCGAAAGGTCTCGCGACGAGTGTCGGCCTCTGCTACCAGGGTCCGAACGCACGCTCTCAGCTTCAGCACATCGAGGGGCTTCGGAAGATAATCGCAGGCGCCCCTGCGAATCGCGTCCACCGCGGACTCGGTGGAGTAGTAGCCGGTCATGAGGATGAAGTCGGTTGCCGGGTCTCGGGCCAGAATGCGATCCAGCAGTTCGAGTCCGTTCATGCCGGGTAACACAAGGTCGGACAAGACGATCCGTGGACGCATCTGCACAAACCGTTGCAGCGCCGTTTCAGCGCTGGGTGCCATGGAGATCTGGACTCGCTCTTCGGCTAATGCGTCCCGGACGAGTTCCAGGTTCTGGACAGCATCGTCCACTACCAACATTTTGATTCGATCATCACTTTCAACTGACATTACGCCCTTGTCTTGTGGGGACCGTGTGCTGCCTTCGCATCAGCGCCCCTGGGTACAGGAATGAATTACGACACACCTTTTCGCCAACTATTACAGCCTAAGTTTTTCAAGAGTAGAATGCGATTAGAATCCGTAATAATACTCACGAGAGGTTGTGGAGACTACCCGTCGCCTCAGAATCGTGAGGGCTAGGTTGTGCGTGATTCCAATTTCGGAACCCCACCACCGGTTTTTGACGAACGCTCGGAGTTTCTGGTATGGACACGGTTTCGATACTGATTGCGGATGATCATCCGGTTGTTCGTCGCGGCCTTCGCGCCTTACTCGAGACCCGGCCCGGCTGGAAGATTGTCAGCGAAGAAAGCAACGGTCGGGACGCCGTCGATAAAGTAACCAAGCTCCGTCCCGATGTGGCTATCCTGGACATCAGCATGCCCGACCTGAACGGTCTGGATGCCGCGGCCCTCATCCTCAAGGCCCGGCCAGAAACCCGCGTCCTGATCCTCACCATGCATTCGGCGGAAGAGTTGATCAAGAAGACTCTGGCCGCGGGGGCTCGAGGCTACGTCTTGAAATCCGACGCGGAACGCGATCTGATCACCGCCGTCGACGCCCTCTTGCATGGCAGGACGTTCTTCACGTCAGCCATCTCCGGCGTGATCCTCGACAACCTGCGTGGAGAAACCACCCACACCGGAGCTGAGCGCAAACACGGGGATCGTCTCAGTCCCCGAGAGCGTGAGATTGTGCAGTTGCTGGCCGAGGGCCGCAGCAACAAGGAAGTTGCTGCGGTGCTGGACATCAGTACACGGACGGTGGAGAATCACCGCGCGAAGGTCATGGAGAAGCTCAAGCTGCACTCGTTGAGCGATTTGGTCCGTTACGCAATCCGCAACAACATCGTTGAGGCCTAGTGCGCTGAGGTCGCAAGATCTGTGCAGTGTCATCCTGAGCGGAGCGGGACGAGGAGCGAAGCGAGTCGTCCTGCGGAGTCGAAGGACCCCTACTCCTTCTACTGAAGCGAAGGACCCATGTATTTGTTCGCAGGTCCAGGCTCTCACATCGCCTACCGGACCATCGGCAAATGTAGTGATGGAGCGCCGGGCGTCCCCGCCCGGCTGAATCATCACACGGTCACAACTCTAGTCCCCCGAGGGCAGAAGCATTTCCTCGGGACCCACAATTTCCGGAACGAGGGTGGACGGGCACTCGCCCAAGATCGGCTGGCATGCGGCATCCGGACCGTGTTGCGGGCGCACCTGCACTTTCATTTCGGCAAACTGCTCGGCTTCGGTTGAACCCGCGAGCGCCGTCACCGAGGAAGCTCCACTGGCGATCACTTGCGTGAGCGCGTCGAAGTAGCCCGTACCCACGAAGCGCTGGTGCTTCACGGCCTCGTAACCGTGCTGCGTTTCGCGGCTGAATTCTTTTTCTTGCAGCCTGGAATAGGCCGTCATGCCGGCGAGTTTGTATCCCCGCGCCAGTTCGAACATGCTCAGGTTCAGGGCATGGAATCCGGCCAGGGTCACGAACTGGAACTTGTAACCCATCTTGGCCAACTCCGACTGGAAGCGGGCGATGGTGGCATCGTCCAGGTTCTTCTTCCAGTTGAACGACGGCGAGCAGTTGTAAGCCAGCATCTTGCCCGGATACTTGGCATGCACAGCTTCGGCGAAGAGGCGCGCTTCGTTCAGATCGGGATGCGAGGTTTCGCACCAGATCAGGTCGGCATAGGGCGCGTAGGAAAGAGCGCGTGCAATGGCTGATTCCAGTCCGCCCTTGATGCAGAAGAAGCCTTCGGTGGTTCGTTTACCGGTCAGGAATTCGCGGTCGCGCGGATCGATGTCGCTGGTCAACAAGTGTGCGCTATCGGCGTCGGTGCGAGCCATGATGAGTGTGGGCACGCCGAGCACGTCCGCCGCCAGGCGCGCTGCCACCAACTTTTGAATGGCCTCCGAGGTCGGTACCAGAACTTTTCCGCCCAGGTGTCCGCACTTCTTCGCCGAGGAAAGCTGGTCTTCAAAGTGCACGCAGGACGCGCCCGCTTCGATCATCGCTTTCATCAATTCAAAAGCGTTCAGCGTACCCCCGAATCCAGCTTCAGCGTCGGCCACGATGGGAGCGAACCAATAGGTGTCGCTCTTCCCATCCATGTGATGGATCTGGTCGGCGCGCATCAGGGCATTGTTAATCTTGCGAACCACGTTGGGAACGCTGTCGGCCGGGTACAGGCTCTGGTCGGGATACATATGACCGGCGTCGTTGGCATCGGCGGCGACCTGCCAGCCGCTCAGATAGATGGCTTTCAACCCTGCCTGGATCTGCTGCACTGCCTGGTTGCCGGTGAGAGCGCCGAGAGCCGGCACGTACGATTCGTGATGCAAGAGCCACCAGAGACGTTCCGCGCCCAAACGCGCGAGCGTGTGTTCGACCTGGATCGAGCCCCGTAACTTGATGACGTCTTCGCTGCTGTACGGCCGCTGCACGCCGTTCCAGCGGGGGTCGGATTGCCAGTGTTTTGCCATCTCTGAGCCGGATAAGTTGCGCATGTTGGATCGGTCCTCCGTTCGTTCAGTTAGCAGTAGAATCCCGGAAGCCAGGCGGTAGCAACCCGGGGCATCCGTATCGGGCAACTCGTCCGTTTTGTCCTAGTAGGGCAGCGGGCTGGACCGGAAAGCCATACCATATCCCCATGACGACTACCGCCCTGCCCAATCCAGAAGTAGAGACCCAAGTGCTGACCCCGGAAGCGAACGCTTTCTTGACGAAAATGTCGCGCGAGTTCGAGTCTCGCCGGCAGGAGCTTTTGGTGCGCCGAGTCGTTCGCCAACAGAAGATTGACGCCGGCCAGATGCCCGAATTTCTCCCGGAGACGGCCCACATCCGCGAAAAAGAATGGACGGTTGCCCCCATCCCGCCGGACCTCCTCGACCGCCGTGTGGAGATCACCGGTCCCGTCGATCGCAAGATGATCATCAATGCGCTGAACTCGGGTGCCAGCGTGTTCATGGCGGACTTTGAGGACTCGAATGCTCCAACCTGGCTGAACAACCTCGAGGGGCAAGCGAATCTTCGCGATGCGATTGATGGCACCATCCGCTACGTGAGCCCCGAAGGCAAACGCTACCAGCTCAACTCTCAGGTGGCGACGCTGCTGGTGCGGCCCCGCGGCTGGCATCTGGAGGAGAGACATTTCCTGGTGGATCGCAAGCCCATCTCCGGGTCGCTCTTCGATTTCGGGCTGTATTTCTTTCACAACGCGGAACGGCTGATCCGCAAGGGAACCGGGCCGTATTTCTACCTGCCCAAGCTGGAAAGTCACCTGGAAGCGCGCTTGTGGAACGATGTGTTCTGCTTTGCGCAGGATGAACTCGGCATACCGAGAGGCACAATCCGCGCCACCGTCCTGATCGAGACGATTCTGGCTGCCTTCGAGATGGATGAAATCCTTTACGAGTTGCGGGAACATTCGTCAGGATTGAACTGCGGCCGCTGGGACTACATTTTCAGTTTCATCAAGAAATTCCGGAACCGCCCGGACTTCGTGCTCCCCGACCGCTCCACCCTGACGATGGACAAGCACTTCCTGAATTCCTATGTGGACCTGCTGATTCAGACCTGCCACCGCCGGGGCATTCACGCGATGGGCGGAATGGCGGCGCAGATCCCGATCAAGAGCGATCCGGCAGCCAACGAGCGCGCCCTGGAGAAAGTGCGCCAGGACAAGCTTCGGGAAGTGCATGCAGGACACGACGGCACCTGGGTGGCCCACCCCGGCCTGGTGCCGCTTGCAAAGGAAATATTTGACACGTACATGAAAGAAGCAAACCAGATCGGCCGTCACCGGGAGGACGTGCGCGTCAGCCCGAAAGATCTGCTCGCCGTCACCGACGGCAAGATCACCGAGGAAGGCCTGCGCTGGAACATCGACGTGGGGCTGCAATATCTGGAGTCGTGGCTGCGCGGTTCGGGTTGTGTTCCCATCTACAACCTGATGGAGGATGCCGCCACCGCCGAAATCTGCCGGTCCCAGGTGTGGCAATGGGTAAGGCACGGAGCCGCGCTCAGCGATGGACGCAAAGTCACGCAAGAGATGGTGCGAAAGGTGATCATGGAGCAGAAGAACAAATTGCAGGGCGCACGCCTGGCAGAAGCCGCCGAAATCTTCGAGCACATGATGACCAGTCCCGATTTCGCGGAATTCCTGACGCTGGTGGCTTATGATTACATTGACTAGGTTCGTGTTCCGGAAATTCGCGACATAAGTCTGGGTTGTCATCTTGAGCGAAGCGAAAGACCTATGCATCGCGCTTTCAAATCCATAGGTCCTTCGCTTCGCTCAGGATGACAGCGTGGATTGATGCCACGTACCTGCGGGACATTACCCTAGGACTACGCAGCGCGCCTGCACGGATGATGAGCCCCAACTCCGCCGAGATCTCCGATGAATTCCTCGCACAACTGAAGGAAGACCTGGTGTGCCGCCGCGTGGGTCGCGGGATGGCCCGCCTGGAAGAGCATCGCCATCTGCTAACCTCGTTCGACCCAGAAAAAAAGAATGCCGGGCTCTTCGCCGGCTATCTAGCCCAGTGGGTGGACGTCGGCTTTCAGCGGGTAGGACTGGTCAAAGAGATTGTCGCCCGTTTCTCCCATCCTGTGCGTGGACGCTTGCCCCTGCACGACTATCTGCACTTGCGCATGGCGGAGGGCATGATAGCGATGGCCGAGGAGTCGAAAGACGAGGCCATTCACCACTTTGATTTTGTCCTGGGTCTCGACCAGGAGACCGACGACAGAGAACTCCTGGCCATAGCAAATTTCTGGAAGGGCCGCTGCCTGCGTATGAAGGGCGAGTACGATCAAGCCCTGGCGTTCGCGGAGAAGGGCAGAACCCTCGCTTCCGAACTCGGCCACGCGCCCATGGCGGCCGTCATGCGAGTGCTCGAGAGCTGGCTCTGGTTTCAAAAAGGGGACGCCAAGCAGGCCGTCGATATCCTGAAGGAGGCCGAGGCGATCCTGAGCAAGACCGACGACTACCTGACTCTAGGCAACATTCATTCGTCCTACGGCCGAATTGCGGGTCGTCAGGGACGCTTCCAGCACGCCATCGAGAACTTCACCGACGCCATCGCGCAGTACAAAAAACGCGATCCCCGCCATCGCAACATCGCGCGTTCCCTTAACAATATGGCGAACGTGAAGCGGCTGATCGCGCTGCAACTGCGCCGCAAAATCGATACCGACGCAGCGCGCCGCCGCAAAGCTGCCACCCGCGGCCGTGCCAGCAACGGCGACCGCAAGCTCCCGTATCGCGATCGGTTTGAGCAGCTCCGTCAGGAGGCGCTCGCCGACCTCGCCGAAGCCGCGGCCATCTACCAGCAATACGCGAATCGCCACGGATTGGGCAGCGTGCACTTGAACTACGGCTATCTCCATCTCGATAACGGTGATCTGGAGAAAGCAGAGCCCGAAGCGCAGACCGCCTTTCGCTTAGCAGAAGAGAGGCGGGACCACATCCTGATGGCGCGGGCGCGCCTGTTGCACTGCATGATCGAAAATGCGCGCGTGGAGGAAGGGATCGGCGAAAGCACCGAACCCGGCAGCCACGCCCGGCTCGCCCAGGATTGCGCCCAGGAAGCCATCGAGTTGGCAAAACATACGCAGAACCGGCGTCTGCTAGCCAATGCCTATGTCTGGCAGGGGCTAACGTACTGCAATCGCTTTTTCGACGATCCCGAATCGGCGCGGCGCTGTTACGACCAGGCCCTGACACTCTCCAAAGGCGACCATGCCGACAACGGCTGGGAAGATCTGCAGACGCTGAAGGCCAAAACACTGCGCGGCGGCAGTGTGAGCCCGACGCTGCGCGCGTGGTCGCAGGGGTCGGTCGGCGACAAAACTTTCCAGCAGATCACCGAAGAGTTCGCCGAACTGATTATTCCCAAAGTCTGGGAACGGGAGGGCCGCAAGGTGTCGCGCGTCGCGACCCGCCTCTCCATGTCGCCGAAGAAAGTAAGACGCATTCTAAGCCGAGTCGGACGCAGAACGCCGCGACCGAAATCGTGATCGTAGTCACTGCGGGGCCAGTCCCATGGCGTTATTGTTTCGGCTAGAGCTGTTCTGGTCGATCGATCGAGTGGTGGAACGAAATCACTGCAGAATCCAGCCCCAGCGCGGCGATCGAACTTAGCCCAGCGCTTTAGCGCTGGGAAGAGGGGAGCAAATGATTCAAGTCCCGGAGGGACGGCCGAGTTCGGGAAATGACCTTCACCAAGGGATACTAGCCCCCATGCTGGATGCGTCCGTCATTGAAGCGGGATTGCGCCTGCTCCCGCCGGAACAACTGCGCGCCGCCCTTGCCAACTTCCTGCCCCAGGGCGCCACCCCGGCCGAGCGCATCAGCGCCATTGAAGGCGTGTTGCAAAGTCCCGCCGGGCAATCCATGCGGGACGCCATGGCGCGCTGGATTGTCGACGGCATTGTTCCGGTGGAACGACTGGTTCCGGCGGCATACCTGAAGTGGCGTCCCCCGGTGCGCGACGCCATGATGTTCGTAGTCTCGCATCTGTCCCCCGCGCGCCTTGCCCCCAAGCTTCTGGAGCAAATCGAGCTTCCTGCGGAAACAACACCCGAAGCGCGCTTGCTGCGCTTGATCGCAAAAGTACCCGGCCTGCAGAAACTGGGGCAAGTGATCGCCCGCAACCAGCACCTCCGCCCCGCTCTGCGCAACGCGCTCGCGCGGCTGGAAAATGGGATTCGCGACGTCCAGCCGGAGGACATACAAGCTCTCATCCAGCGTGAACTAGGGCCGCGGCTCGCAACCTACGCCGTTAAAATCGCGCCGGCCATACTCTCGGAGGCCAGCGTCAGTGCGGTGGTGCGCTTCACCTGGCAGGATCCCGACACCGGACGCCGGGAACGCGGAGTTTTCAAAGTCCTGAAGCCGCACATCCCCGAGTACTTTGAAGAGGACATGGACTACCTGCAGGGGCTGGCGCAGTACTTCGCAGACCAGCACCACAGGTATGGATTTCCCGCTGACCTTCTTCCCGACACCTTCAAGAAAGTCCGTCGGCTGTTGCAGCACGAAGTCAACTTCGCCCGCGAGCAGAAGACGTTAGTCGAAGCCTGGAGTCTCTATCAGAAGATGCCGGGCGTGCGCGTGCCGCGCCTGATCCAGCCGCTGTGTACGCCCCAAATCACGGCGCTCACCGAGGAGCGTGGCATCAAGGTGACGAATGCAGCGGCGCGCCTGCCGTTCGCGCGTCGCAGGAAAGTTTCCGAGCAACTCATCGAAGCGCTGGTCGCGGTCCCTCTGCTGGCGGCGCAGGAAAATGCCGTGTTTCACGGCGATCCTCATGCCGGCAATCTGCTCTACAACAATCGTACCGGCGAACTGACCATCATCGACTGGGCTCTGCGAGAGCGCTTGAGCCGGGATCAGCGCCGGCAACTCGCGCTTCTGTTTCTGATGGTGGCCTTGCGCGACCCGGTCGGAACCTCGAACGCAGTCCTGGCGTTAAGCCAGAACCGCATTCGCAGCACCTCACCGCAGGGCAGGATGATTCGCGAGTTAGTGACTAACTTTCTCGGCGAACTGCCGGCGTCGCGTCTGCCCAGCGGCGTGGATGCGATGCGCCTGCTGGAACGGATCGCAATGAAAGGCATCAAGTTCCCCGGAGCCCTGATCATGTTGTCCAAGGTGATGTTCACGCTCGACGGAATCATCGGCGACATCGGAGGCTCCGACGAAGGCATGGGCTTCACCATCGCGCGCCACGTAGCCCAGCATTGGCTCCGCAATCGCGCGGCGTTCCAGTCGCCTTTGCGCACCAAGGACTGGATCACGCTCCAATGCAGCGCGCTGCTTTTTCCCTCCCGCCTGTGGGTGGGCTGGCAGCAATCCCTTTTGGACCGCTACTTGCCTCCGACTCGAAGCAGACAGGCCGCGAGCTGAACTGCTGAGCTCTCTGATCCGTGTTATTACCAGGTGTGTATTAACCCGTCAGTCAGGAGGGTACCCCCCTCCCCCCGGTCTTTTGGAATCATAGAGTTAGGCTGTGGAAATGCTCCAAAATCTAGAGCGCACAGGACTTATACGGAAACAAGAATATTCACTTGACTAAGGGGTAAAAGAAGCGCATGCTTTCTCCGTTTGCGAAGTCGCCAACACTGTACCCGCCAAAATATCAACGGATTCCTCGGAGAAAAGTCGTGACGATAGCTGCTGGATTCGTCGCCCGTGACGGAATCGTTCTATGCGCTGATACCCAAGAAACCTACGGACAACTGCTCAAACTCAACACCCCAAAAATGATTGTGCGTCCAGACTCTTTTATTCCAGGTGGACCGCGCATTGTGTTTGCTGGTGCTGGTCACGGCCCATTCATCGACAAATTGGCAAATGAAGCATGGAAGAGGGTGTCCACGAGAACTCCTGTTGGGCAGTTCGCGGAAGTCTGTGATGACATCGAATCTTTGATCAAAGACGTGTATGAGGAGTTTGGACGAATTTACCAAACAGGTGCGATGCCCGAAGCGGAATTGATATACGGCGTGGCGCTCAGTGGCAAAATCGGTCTTTTTAAGGCTCACGGCCCCATCGTGAACCCTATCAGTGGATATACCAGCGTAGGAGTGGGCCTTTATTTAGCCGACTATATCAATTCCAGATTAGGTCTTGACTCTCCCGAGCTTGCCGACTCTGGATGGTATGAAATCCTAGCGATCTATCTCTTGCAGCAGGCGAAGGAATACATTGAAGGTTGCGGTGGGGACAGTCATGTGCTCACCCTGACACCAAGCGGCAGGATCAGCCGCGTCGATCCGGCGGATGTGGCTTTGATCGCAAACCACATTAGCGCATTAGATCGGAATAGTTCTACCGTCCTCATGTCCAGTCCCGACTTAAAACTGACTAATGAAGAATTTGAAGGACGCATAGAAATGTTTGTAAATCTCGCTCGCAAGTTGCGTGCGGCACAGGGCGACGAGAGAATACATATTGAGTTAATGAGGCAGCAGAACCCCCTTTACAGGATCATCCACCGGGAGAAGGAAAATGAATCCTAGTTCACATCCTCAGAGGGCCGTGGATGTAGATGCATTTCCACGTATTTTCTTGCCAACTGCTCAGGACCGTCTGCGTCTTTCAGTTCAGCGTGAAGTGGAGCAATGGATTGCAGAACATCCCGAATCATCGAAAGATCAGTTTTTGCGTTCGCTATCTTTTTTTCAATCTGGCTTACGTCTCGCTTTGCAGAAAATGCTTTCATCATTACGTTTTCGAGTTGGAGGGTAATCATCGCCAGCATAATGTCATTGGCTAAATCCTTATCAATCCCCACGGATTGTCACCTTTTTTATGCGGTCAGTTTTTCGAACGTGAGCGCTGGAGCCGTCACCATATGACGCAGGGTGTCAACGAATAGATCGGTGCGGTCCCGGCGGTCGAACCGGAAGGTCATTTCGTCCAAGTAGGCTTGCAGATGCTTTGCGCTGATCTTATGCCACGTTCCAACTATGCCGCGTTTCAAGAGCGAGAATGCCGATTCAACCGTGTTGGTATGCACTTCACCGTCAACGTAGATCCCGCTGCTGTGCTTGATTTTCTTGTGCTTCTCCGTGCTCACAGCGGCTTGCCGCATGGCAAATGGGTAGGAAGTGAAATCATCGGTTACGATTACGTCCACGTCATCACTAACGTTCTCTTTGATGTACTGAGCGAGCGTCCCAGCCTTCACGTCTTGCGCGTGAAAAAACCGAAGATCACCGCCACGTTGGCGCAGTCCAATCACGATCTCTTTATCGGAGCCACGTCCGCGAAGGTTAGCGCCGCGTCTGCGACCGCC
>JAIQFZ010000127.1 GCA_020073015.1 Terriglobia bacterium
GGACAGCCGCCCCCGGCTGCCCAGCGGAGCGAAGCTCCGCAGTCTCCACGATCGTAGTCAACAACAACGCCGCCGCCGTGCTGCTCGCGCTCAACTCGCTCGCCGAAGGCGGTGAAGTCGTCGTTTCGCGGGGAGAACTGGTTGAGATTGGCGGCTCGTTCCGAATCCCCGACGTGATGTCGAAGTCGAATGCCACGCTGCGCGAAGTCGGCACCACCAACCGCACCCGCGTCGCCGACTACGAACACGCCCTTAATGACCACTCGCGCCTCCTGCTCCGCGTGCACCGTTCGAACTTCGAAATCTCGGGCTTCACCGAGCAGCCGTCGTTGGAAGAACTAGTCACACTCGCGCACCGCCGCAATGTCCCGCTGATGGAAGACCTCGGCAGCGGCGCGCTGTTTGACCTGCGCTCGGTCGGAGTCCAGGGCGAACCCGGCGTGCTCGACAGCCTGCACGCCGGCGTCGATGTCGTCACCTACAGCGGCGACAAGCTGCTGGGCGGCCCGCAAGCGGGACTGATCAGCGGCCGCGCCGATCTCGTCGCCCGCATGCGCTCGAATTCGCTCTTCCGCGCCCTGCGTGTCGACAAGCTCACCTACGCCGCGCTTGAAGCCACGCTCTTGGCCTATGTCAAACGCGACCACGACGCTGTGCCCGTGCTGCGCATGATGCGCTTGTCGAAGGACGAAATCGCGCGCTGGGCGGAAACACTGGTCGCGCAGATTAAATCGGAGCAGGCGAAACCCGCAAAGCTGAAGATGGAACTGTGCGACGGAGAATCCGTCATCGGCGGGGGTGCCGCGCCCTCAGCGGTTCTCCCAACGCGGCTGATCGCGCTCAGCCATGCAGAACTCAGCGCCGACGAACTCTGCGCCCGCTTGCGTGCATCGGACCCGCCGGTAATCGCCCGGGTAGAAGAAGGGCGCGTGCTGATCGATCTGCGCACGGTGTTCCCGGAGCAGGATGGGGCTCTGGTGACGGAATCCATCGAGCGCTTTGGCGAACGCTTCCTGAATCGAGTCTTTACCCACGGGGAAATCGAGTACTGCGAAGCGAAGGCCAGTAAGTTCGAGAGCTATGCCGCTCGCTTCGCCGCGAAAGAAGCGGGGATGAAGGCCCTCGGCACCGGATGGAACCACGGCGTGCGCTGGCGCGACATAGAGGTGGTACGCCCAAAAGGCCAGCGCCCGACCATCCAATTTCACGGCCAGGCGGCGGCATGCGCCGAAAAGCTCGGCGCCAGGAATATCGCCCTCTCGCTGACCCACACCAGGGAAGAAGCTCTGGCCCACGTCATCCTGGAAAGCTGACCCGTGTGGCGCGGACATTCCCTTCGACCTCGTTCAGGGCAGGCTCTGTCCGCGAAAGGTTCCTCCTCGCACTGGGGCCTGGGAGGTCAAGTTCGTCAAGCCGTCGACTCAGTCTGCTATCCTGACCAGCCGACCTCATGGAAACCGAAACCATCTCTCCCCGTCCGAAGACCGACCCCGCCCTTCTCATCGCCATCGCCCTGACCAGCTTTTCCGCGCTGCTGCTCGAACTGGCGCTGACCCGCCTGTTCTCGGTCGTGCTCTTCTACCACTTCGCCTTCCTGGCAATCTCCGTGGCGCTGCTCGGCCTCGGCGCTGGCGGAGTTTACGCTTATCTGCGTAGAAGCTGGCTCATGTCTATCGCGACGCGCCCGCTTGCGGCCACCCTCTGTACCATCAACGCCGCCGCCATCTTCGTCGCGCTCGAAATCGTTCTTCACGTTCCGGTATCGCTGGAACTTTCGAGCTGGAATTTCTTTCGCCTCACCGCCATTTACCTCGCCTCCGCAGTCCCGTTCTTTTTTACTGGCCTGATCTTCTCATTGGTGTTCGCCCGCGAAACCCACCACGTAACGCGCCTCTATGGCGCGGATCTGCTGGGCGGAGCACTGGCGTGCCTGGCCGTCGTGCCGCTGTTGAACTGGATCGGCGGACCGAACGCAATTCTGTTTTCCGCCTTCGCCATGGCGGGGGCTGCGATTGTGTGGAATCGCGGGACCACTAACGGGCGAGAGCCTGCCCTGCCGAAGGAACGCCCGTCGCTCCACAACTTTTTGCCCGGAGCCGCTGCGGCTCTCCTGATCGCTCTCATCCTCTTCAACCATTCTGGAAGCCTGATTGACGTGATCTACGCCAAGGGCATGTTTCGCGACCGTTCCTGGGTCGAATTCGCCAAGTGGAACGCCATTTCCCGCGTGGAAGTGGATCACCAGGGAGACACAAAAGCTGTCGTCATCGACGCCGACGCCTCCACCTACATCATGAACACGGACCCGCACCACTGGGGAGCGGGGTGGGAAAGAAGCCTGATGTCCGCCCCGCCCGCACTCGCCAATGTCCTGCGTCCGCACGGCGCATTCGCCATCATCGGCCCGGGCGGCGGCGTGGACGTGCTGCGCGCGGTCGCGAATGGGAGCCCGAGTGTCACCGGCATCGAAATCAATCCCCTGATCGCAACCGCCGTCATGCGGCGCCGCTATGCCGATTATGCCTACCATCTCTACGAACTCCCCGAGGTCCACATCCACGTCACCGACGGACGCTCCTTCATTCGCAATTCGCACGAGCAATATGATGTCATCCAGATGACGCTGGTCGATACCTGGGCCTCGACCGCGGCCGGAGCGTTCGCGCTCAGCGAAAACAGCCTCTACACCGCCGACGCCTTCCGCGAATACTTTCAGCACCTGAAACCCGACGGCATGATTGCCATCACGCGCTGGGAATTCCGCCAGCCCCGCGAAGCTCTGCGCGTTGTCTCGGTGGCCATGGAGGCGTTGCATCAGCTCGGGGTGGCGAATCCCGCCCAAAACTTCATGGTGGTTTCCGAGGGCGAACTTGATGAAGACGGAATCCCCGTGGTGGTGCTCGCCAAGAAGACTCCTTTCACGCCCGCCGAAGAAGACGCGGTCGAGCAACACATCGAGCGCAACGACGATCTCAATTCCCTCTACCTTCCTTCCGACCCCGGCCAGAATCCCTTTTCCGCGCTCATTGCTCGCAACGATCCCTGGGCCTTTGCCCGCCAGTATCCCTACAACGTTGCGCCCGTGAACGACAATGCGCCCTTCTTCTTTTTCACCCTGAAGACCGGCCAGATCCTCAACGAGGAAAGCCTGCAGCAGGGCATTGATTGGAAGGTCAACCTTGGAGTCGTCGTGCTCGGCATGGTGCTCGTCATCTCGCTGGCGGCGGTGCTGGCATTTCTGGTCCTCCCCATGCTCTTAGGTGCGGGCGGCCCTTCGCGCCGCCGCGTCTCGTTGCTCTACTTCATCGCCATAGGTCTGGGATACATTCTGGTCGAGATCGCTTTCATCCAGAGGTTCGTCCTCTTTCTCGGCCACCCGACCTACGCGCTGACGGTGGTTATTTTTCTGCTGCTCCTCGCCAGTGGAGCCGGCAGCCTGATCTCCCGCCGCTGGCTGCGCGAACCGGCGCGCGTTTGGCTGCCCCTGGTTCTGATCGCGGCCGCACTCTGCCTCTACGTCTTCGTGCTTCCGTCTGCGCTCACCGCCATGGTCGGACTTCCCTTCGTACTCAAACTCGTGGTCAGTGGCCTGCTGTTGATTCCTCTCGGAGTCGCGATGGGGATGCCTTTCCCCACCGGCCTGCGGGCACTTGCCAGTTCCGCCGAAGCCGCCGCCCATGCAACCGCCGGCAATGCGGTCGAGTGGGCCTGGGCGATGAATGCAGCCTCTAGCGTGTTCGGGTCCGTTCTCGCCATGGTTATCGCCATCCATTGGGGCCTGAATGTCACTCTGGCGTCCGGCGCAGCCGCCTATCTGGCCGCAATAGCACTGTCGCGGACTCTCTCTTCTCCGATGCCCAACTTGAAGTCTTGAAACTGGAAACGTTTTGTTATGATGCTTCTGTCGTTCGCGGACCAAATTGCCTAGCCAGAAACAGCTGAAATGGTCGCAACTGCGCGTCGGACTCACGGTCCTGTTCGCGAGCATCACGCTGGCCATTCTGATCTTCATGATGAGCGGCACCGCCGGCTGGTTCACCCGCAAGATCATTCTGGAATCGTACTTCGACAACGCCGGGGGTCTTCGCGTCGGCGCTCCCGTCCGTTTGTCAGGCGTCGACATCGGCAGCGTCACTCGCATCCGCATCGTGGATGGCAAACCGGCCACGCCGGTCGAAGTCACGATGAAGGTCAACACGAACTACGCGTTCCTTCTCAAGAAAGACTCCATCGCCCTGCTGAGCACGGCGGGCGTTCTGGGAGAAACCTACGTCGATATCGACAGTGCCTCCGCCAAGGGCCCCGCGGTGGTGGATGGGGACACGCTGGCCATCCGTTCGCAGCCTGATATCCAGGACGTAGTCCGCGCCAGTCAAGGCACGCTGCAGAACATGGATGCTCTACTGAAGCGTCTCGACCGCATCGTGGCTTTCATCGAGAGCGGCCAGGGTTCGATCGGCAAAGTCATCTACGATCCGGGTTTGTATGACCGGCTCAACTCCACCGTCAGCGAATTCAAGAGTCTCGTGGATGAAGTGAAGAACGGGCAAGGATCGCTCGGTCCGCTCTTCACCAGTGACGAAGCGTACAAGAAGGCCATCGCGGCCATCGACAAGCTGAACGTGGTCGTCGACGAACTGCAGCAGGGCAAAGGCACTGCCGGCAAGTTCTTAAAGGATCCAGCGCTCTACGACAACGCCAACAAGACGGTCGCCAATGTGCGCCAGCTGACCGACGACATCAATGCGGGCAAGGGTGCTCTAGGCAAGATGACTCATGACGAGGAATTTGCTGCCAAGCTGCAAAAAACGATCAATAACCTCGCCGAACTCTCCAGCCGTCTGGAGAAGGGCGAGGGCTCCGCGGGCCTGCTGTTCAAGGACCCGGCCCTCTACAACAACAGCAACCAGATGCTGGTCGAGACCCGCGAGCTCATTAAAGCGATTCGCGAAAATCCGAAGAGGTATCTTACCTTCCATGTCAAAGTGTTCTGATTTCGGAAGCTCGCAGCGGGATGGTACGGTTTTTCACCTCTTCTGCAATCGCTGCTAGGCGGCCTTCCCCAGAATTCGACGAATCTGTTCTACGTGGTTTCGGTCGTGTCCGGCCATGTGGCGGCAGAGAGTACGTACCGTCATTGGTCCGCGCTCGCCATGAACGCCGCGCGCATCCCATTCTTCAGGTGTGAGCCGGTCCAGCATGCGGAGATTCGCCTCGCGCAAGAGCCGAAACATTTGCAGCGAATCTTTTGGCGCCCAGGTTTTGTAGTCACCCAGCCGCGCCCACAGATCCTGGTCAAATCCGGGAAGCGCGATTCCGGGGCTCTCGATCATCTGGCGGTACCGCCAACTGGTGGTTAACTCATCTTCGGCCAGGTGGGCCAGGATTTCGCTGACCGACCATTTCGCGGGCGCAGGACGTGCGGAGAGCTTTTCGAGCGGAACTCCCTCGACGAGTTCGGCAAGCAGGCGCGGCGTCTCTCCCTGCATCGCGATGGGGTCTTTACCGTTGGTGTAAGCAAGCAAACGAGATTGGTAGTCCGTTGTATCGGGCATCGGTTCATTCTAGTTCGGGATTTGCATCGATTGGAAATGCGCCGGTTGACTGTTCTGTCAGAGCACCGTCCAATACAATGACTCGGTGTGTCTGAGGCCGAATCCGTCTTATCTCCACACCGATTCCACATCTCGATCCGAGGAAATTCATGCGCCATCTCGTGACCCTTCTTACCGTATCCCTGATGCTCTCTCCTGCTCTGCGCGGCCAAGCCGCGCCAGCACCCGCAAAGAAACCCGCCGATGTCCGCTTCTCGCCCGACATGCTCGATAAGCGCATCGACCCCTGCACCGATTTCTACGCCTATGCCTGCAGCAAGTGGCAGGCCCAGAACCCCATCCCCTCCGACCGTCCGGGCTGGGGCCGCTTCAATGAACTGCAGGAACGGGGCGAATACATCGTGCGCGACATTCTGGAGAAGGCCTCCGCCGATCGCCCCGGCCGTAGCGCCGATGAGCAGAAGATCGGCGACTACTACGCGACCTGCATGGACGAAAGCGCCATCGAAAAGGCTGGCACCAAGGCGCTCGATCCCGACTTCCAGAGCATCGCCGCCCTGAAGTCGAAGGATGAGCTTCCAAAGGAAATCGTCCGTTTGCACCGCGAAGGTGCGGATGCATTGTTTAGGTTCGGGTCCGGATCCGATTTCAAGAATGCCAGCCAGATGATCGCCGAACTCGACCAGGGCGGCCTCGGCCTGCCCGACCGCGACTACTATTTCAAGGACGATCCCAAGTCCGTCCAACTGCGCCAGGCCTATGCGGACCACGTCGCCCGGATGTTTCAATTGCTGGGCGACGACGCCACCCGGGCCGCAGTCGAAGCCAAAGTGGTCATGGAAATCGAAACTGGACTGGCTCAAGGCGCCTACGATCAAACCACGCGCCGCGATCCGCAGAAGATTTACCACAAGCTCTCGGACCAGGAACTCGCCGCGCTCAACACCGCCTTCAATTGGACCGCCTACTTCGAAGGCGTCGGCGCCCCCCGGTTCGATTCACTGAACGTAGTCGAGCCGGAGTTCATCAAGAACATGCAGACGGTCGTCAGCTCCCACTCGCTCGACGACTGGAGAACCTATCTGCGCTGGCACGTGGTGCATGCTAATAGCCAGATGCTGCCCGCGGCGTTCGTAAACGAAAACTTTGATTTCTTCGGGAGAACACTGCAGGGCACGAAAGAATTACGCCCACGCTGGAAACGCTGCGTGGGCTTCGCCAATGACGATCTGGGCGAAGCGGTCGGCCAGGTTTACGTTCGGCAGACCTTCGGTGCCGAAGGCAAGCAGCGCACGCTGGCCATGGTGGCTGCGCTCGAGAAAGCGCTGGGTGAAGATATTCAGTCCCTGCCCTGGATGGGCGAAGAGACGAAGAAGCAGGCGCTCGTGAAACTGGCCGCTATCACCAACCGCATCGGCTATCCCGACAAGTGGCGCGACTACTCAACCCTACAGATCGTGCGGGGCGATGCCCTGGGGAACTCGCAGCGCGCGAACCAGTACGATCTGCAGCGGCGGCTGAACAAGATCGGCAAGGCCCTCGACAAACGAGACTGGCCCTATCCGCCCATGACCGTGAACGCCAGCTACAACCCGAACCAGAACAACATCACGTTCCCCGCGGGCATTCTGCAGCCGCCGTTCTATGACAATCAGGCGGACGACGCCATGAACTTTGGCGGCATCGGCGCCGTCATCGGCCACGAACTCACGCACGGCTTCGACGATGAAGGCAGCCAGTTCGATGCCGACGGCAACTTGCGCGACTGGTGGACTTCCAACGACAAGAAGCAGTTCGAAGAACGCACCAGCTGCACTAAGAATCAATATGGCAGCTTCGTGGCCGTGGACGATCTGAAGCTGAACGGCAAGCTGACGCTCGGCGAAAACACCGCCGACAACGGCGGACTCCGCATCGCCTACATGGCGATGCTGAATACGTTGGCGGGTAAAGAACCGCCGCCGGTCGATGGCCTCACCGCCCAACAGCGCTTCTTCCTGGGCTGGGCGAACGTCTGGTGTCAGAACCGTACCGATGCGCTCGCGCGCATGCTGGTTACGATCGATCCGCACTCGCCGGGAAAGTACCGCGTGAACGGAACCGTTTCCAATATGCCGGAGTTCCGCGAAGCCTATCACTGCAAGCCCGACGCGGCCATGGTGAATCAGAACGCGTGCCGTGTGTGGTGAAACGATCCAAAGTAACGGGCTCAGCCAGTGGCTGAGCCCATTGCCTTTTGCAAAATCCAGCCGTTCAAGCTGATCCCACCAGGCTGTAGAGCAAGATCACCAGCACGATCCCGGTGAAAAGCACGTACATCCGGTCTTTTTCTTCGGCAAATCCAAACATCGCAAAAGCCACGCGTGCGATGGGCGTGGCGATCAGCATTATGAGTCCCAACTGGATAATCGCGCGGCCGCGCAGGGCAATGGCTCCGTGAATAATTCCACGCAGGCGGCGCAGGTCGGAAGGTTCCCCGAGGAACACGCGATAGTGGGCCGGCTGGGTCCCGTGTCGAACCAGGAAGATCATGCCACCTGCCAGGACGACGCAACCTGCCAGAGTTACGCCCACCCGCAAAAGATTGCCGACGATGCTCTCGACCCGCCGATCGCTCCACTCGTTTCCTGTCATTCAGATATGCCCCGAAACTCCCTTGTAGACCATCTCCAGCCCGAGCAATACGATGACTGTGCTAAAAACGAGGCGTAACCAGCGCGTTCGCGTCTTCACCAGTACTTTTGTACCGATTAGCGATCCGGCCAGCACGCCGAGCGTGACCGGCATCGCCAGTCCCGGATCCACATAGCCACGGTTCAGATACACACCCGCACTAGCTGCCGCGGTCACGCCAATCATCAGATTGCTGGTGGTAGTCGAAACTTTGAAGGGAATTTTCATGGCCTGATCCATGGCCAGGACTTTCACCGCGCCGGAACCGATTCCAAGCAGACCGGACAGTGCACCCGCCCCAAACATCAGGCTGAAGCCGGTCGGCACCCGGTGGACGTAATAACTCCTGGGCCCGTCCAGGGACGGATAGCTTCCATTCATGCCCAGGCGTGTTGCCAGCAGGTCGGGATGATCATCTTCCGGAACGACCGGCTGGGGCCGCCCCGAGAGGTACGCGGAGAATAAAAGAACTGCTCCAAAGATGATGGCGATCGCGGATGTGGGCACCATTAACGCCAGAAATGCCCCCAGCAACGCACCCAGAGTGGTTGCGATTTCCAGAAACATGCCAATCCGTATGTTGGTGAAGCCCTCTTTGACGTAGGCAGCAGCCGCGCCGGAAGAAGTGGCGATCACCGACACCAGCGAAGCCCCAATGGCGTAGCGGATGTCCACATGGAACAACAATGTCAGAAGCGGCACCAGAGCCACTCCGCCACCCAGGCCGGTCAGCGCTCCCAGGAACCCCGCTCCCAGCGAGCACACTCCGATCACCAAGCTGAACTCGAGGTTGTTCACCGATCTCCCTCGCCATGCGCCCGATCGGGCGTGTGGGGCGGACACTCCTGTCCGCCATCAGACTGTAGTGCCGGCACCTTGCCGGCAGTCGAGGCGGCGCCCCGCCGCCTTCCGCCATCCTCAGTAATTTCCTGCATGAGAAAACAAGAATGGACCAACGGCCCACGACCGAAGACCCACAACCGCCTACCGTGCCGCCACGCCCGCCTGCTCGTGCGCGTGATAACTGGACCGCACCAGCGGCCCCGACTCGACATGCTTGAATCCAAACTTCAAAGCTTCCTGCTTCAAGTAAGCGAACTCCGCCGGAGTATAAAAACGCGTCATCGGCAGGTGATCTTTCGAAGGCCGCAGATACTGCCCAATCGTGAGGATATCGACCCCGCGTCCGCCCAGGTCGCGGAAGACGTCGATCAGCTCATCCGTCGACTCGCCAATCCCCACCATGACACCGCTTTTGGTCACCATCGGCGGATCCCACTTCTTCGCATTCGAAAGCAGATCCAGCGTCCGCTGATAGCGCGCCCCCGAACGCACAGCGCGATACAGCCGAGGCACGGTCTCGGTGTTGTGATTGAGCACGTTGGGCTTGGCTTCGAGCACGATGCGCAGCGGCTCTTCGAGCCCCTGAAAATCCGGAATCAGCACCTCAACCCTGCACTCCGGCACCAACTCCCGAATCTGCCGGATAGTCTCCGCAAAAATCTGTGCCCCGCCCACATTGTCATCGTCCCGATTGACGCTGGTCACGACCGCATGCCGCAAGTCGAGCGAAGCAACCGCCTCCGCCACCCGCCGAGGCTCATCCCAGTCAATCGCCTCCGGCCGCCCCTTCGGCACCGCACAAAACCCGCACCGCCGGGTGCAGATATCGCCCAGCAACATGAAGGTCGCCGTCCGATGATTCCAGCACTCCCCGATATTCGGACACTGCGCCGACTCGCAAACCGTATGCAGGCCGAGACCGCGGGCGAGTTTCTTCAGATTGTGAAAGTTATCGCCAACGGGAGCCTTGGCCTTGAGCCACGAAGGCTTGGGGCTAGGAATCTTGGGGCCAAGATCGATCTGCACGAGTTGGGAAGAGACAGCCATGCGCATATGATTGTAACAAGCGGCAGCCGGTATGGGTCCCTTCCGCTCCGTTTCTCCTGAGTGTTCCGGCCTTCATTAAGTTATTGTCACTCTCCTCCATCCCAGGGCAAAGCCGGAACCCTTCGCTTCTTCCCCTCCGCTCACATCACACTGATTGGTGCAGTCTGTCACTGACGTCATCGGCAATGTCGAATAGCATTGCGAGCCGGTGGTAAGTTTGGAAGCCGACTTCCACCAATGGCTGCTGGCTGTTTTTCCATGGTCACGTCTTCCCCAAGATTTCTTGACCGTGTGAAGGTGCATTCTTTCTGACTCGCTCAGGCGTCCAGGGTCGGAACCACGCTTGCACCGCATGCGCCTTTGGAGAGGACCCCGTGGACAAACACATCCATATCTACACACTCCCTGATTATGATTTTGCGGCCTTCGACCGGAACATGCTGGTTCTCGACGTCGGATGCGGGAACGGAAAACAACTGGAGAACCTCAAGAGCCGTGGCTGCCAGGCAATCGGGGTTGATCCGAATCGAGATCGGGTCAGCGCCTGTGTGGCGCGCGGTCTGTCCGCAGTCACCGGACGAGCGGAGGAACTACCGTTCCCTACCGCCACCTTCGACGGGGTCATTTGTAAAGGTGTGATTCCGTATGCAGAACCGGCAAGGGCTTTTCGCGAGATAAGCCGCGTCCTTAAGCCAGGCGCTATTGCAAGGTTCTGTTATTTGAGCAGCGGATTCTACCTGCGTTGCCTGCTGCTCGGCCCGGACCACTGGTTCTGGTGTCGGCTGTACGGCCTGCGAACACTCATCAACACATGGCTGTTTGCCACCACAGGCGGCATCCTGCCGCAGTTCCTGGGCGACACGACTTATCAGTGGAATAACCAGCTCAACCGCATTTACAGAGAATATGGCTTTGCTGTTCTGCGGGTAACCCCATCGCCCCGATTCGCGGGTCTCCCAGTCTTCATCTATCATGAGCTCCAGAGAAACGGGACGGCCCCGGCTTCTTCGACAAAACTCGACCCGAAGAGCTTGACCGCTGCGTGACCGCTACGCCCTGCGGGATACAGTTTTCTAAAGAAGCTAATGGCGGATCTGACGTTGTCATCTCGGCAACCGATCGACACACGCGGCTGCATTGACCCCTTCGATCGTCACGGCTCCGGACACTCGCCCTACTCCAGATGCCCGGCCGCCCCGGAGTCCTTCAGCCCGGCCAACTTTCCGCCCCGCGCCTTCGGCACCCCATACTTCGGCCCCACCTCGTGGCACCCCGCCTCGCAGTACACTCCCCCCGCCGCCGACTCCGGCGTCGGCATGGGAGAGTTCACCGCCACCTCCCGATCCTCCTCCAACTGCCGCTCCACATCCGCCATCAGCTTCGCGTTCTCTGCCGCGCTCAGCCATTTCTTCTTCAACAGAT
>JAIQFZ010000128.1 GCA_020073015.1 Terriglobia bacterium
CGTTCTGAGAGCACTCAACGATCACGCTGATGAGCAGGGTAAGCTCTGGCCCTCCTACAAGACCTTGGCGCGGGAATCTGGCACTAGCTTGAGCACCGCCATCCGTGCAATCAAAGACTTGGAGTTCCTCGGCCTGATCGGCGGTAACGCGCTCCTGAATTACCGCGTCGGCATTGACTACGCGCACTCGACCGTCTACTTCGACGAGCGTGGCAGTTACATCGCGCCGGGCATCGATGTCGTCGGTCTAACCCTGCGTCCCGAACTCGACGGACGCTACACCGTGATCGGCGTCCCCGACTATGAAGGTAAGCCTGCAGTTCCCGAAGCGAAAGCCGGAGACGTGCTGGTCGCGATCGACAAAGTCCCAGCCAAAGGATCAACCATGGGACAACTCTGGTCGCTGCTCGGAGGCGATCCCGGCGAAACGCGGGTGCTGACGCTGGAACGTGATGGAAAACAGTTTACGGTGAACGCGACGGTACGACGGTTTTTGCCGGTCTCGGCCGGAAGTCACTGATCTGACCAGCGACCTTAGTAGTGATTGGACACGCCGGGTGTCGGGGTCGGCGCGGTAACTTTACTTCGGTCCGGGCAGGGAGGCGGCACCTCTGTTGCCAGCCCTTGCAACCCGGCTTCTTGGATCATCGCATCGTAAGCTCGCCGTTCTCGTAGACGGCAAGAGTCATTTTCTTGAGAAATTCTTCATCACTGAGGCTCTCGTCTCTCGGAACCGCATTCTCATCGTTTCGCATAAACTCGACTCGTGTATCTTTTGCGAAGTCCGCAGAGGTTTCGAAATACAATTTGCATCTCTCCGCCACCACAAATAGCTCGCCTTCCCTCGCCTTCAAGTCCTCGGGAAGGAGCGACTCCTGCGTCGCTACCCGAACGATCAGCTTGGATTTGTCCTTCGATAGACCTGCAACGAAGGGAACCTCAAAGCCCTTCTGCGGGGTGTATACAGAGGACCTCAGCATGTCTATTTCGCATCCCTGACGCATAAAAACTCCTCTGCAGCCACAGCATGCATGGCGCCGAAATCGACGAACGGATAGGGCAACTGGTTTTCATGAATTCTCTATTGCCCTCGGTAAATACATTCCTGACCAATCACAGTCTTCTGACTGCCTGAATAACCACAACGACCCAAGAACCGAAAACCCTCTCTCCGTCCGTGTTCCCCGGCGGAACTACATCTTTCCCACCTTAGAAACGGAAGTCGCTACGACCTTTTCAGGATCTCCATGTTTGGGCGAAGGCAACGGTATCCGCCAGCTCAATTCTTCAAGCCGCTCTCGCATCTCCGCCCAGCACGTTTCGCCAGCATGTGCACCATCTGGGCGGTAGATTCTCAGGAGGGACAACAGGGAGCAGATCCGACCTCGTAGGTTCACAACCACCTCGCCGTATTTAGGTCGTTCGCCTCAGGGGGTGCTGCGTCCCATGGTGGGAACTGCTCTTCGGGGAGACGGGACGTATTAATGCCACACCCTATGAGCGCCTGCTGTCAGTGAAATGGATCACATCGTGATGTGCGGTGATCGCCCAGAGCCCCAGCGCAAAGTCCGGCGTCACGATTGCAACTGCGAGCGAGACGCTTCTTCCTCTCTCCGCTACTTCGCTTCCGGCCAGTAGTCGCGCTCTACGCGTTTGGTTGTTTCGTCATCCATGCTCTCGCTGATCAGCACCGCATCTCCGCGAACGTCGATCACAACTGCGCCTTCTTCGGTCAACCACCCATGACGTCCACGGAGCGTCTTCCAGGAATCCACCGGCGGTGCGTCGTCTGCCGCTTTGCCATCCGCTCCCAGCGCGCGTGCCTGCCGGTAGCGTTGCGCCAGCGACTTCGCGTACACGGCCGCAAACTCCGCTGCCTTCGCCGGACTCGACCAGCGCGATACATACACAACCCCGAGCGGCGCAGACTTGTCAGCCTTGGGACGTCCGGCAAAGTAATATCCCCCACGCCAGTGCGGGTACAGCGTCGCGGCTTCCTCCCTCCCCACGTACTGCTCCACCAAAACATCGACATCGAACTCTCCCATGGCACCGATATCGAACTGCTCGTAGCCCTTGAAGTCTTTGTCGAAATCGATCATCTTCATCGGCTCAAGCGTCTCGTGCGACAGGTACGTCTGGGGCTCCATGATCTCGCGCGTAGTCTTCGGAGGATTCTTGAACGCTCCCGCATAGGCCAGTTCTTTCCCGCCCGCTTGCAGCAAAGCCGTGGTGAAATCCAGGCCGTAGCGGTAGGGAAAGGTCAGAGTCTCTTTCAGAAAAATCGGCGCTTCCCGAAACGCGGGAGAATCCGGCGTCCCCACCAGCATGGTCTGCTTCAGCGCCTCGACGATCTGCGGCGAATCCGCCAGCGTATTGCCCGTCGGCGCGAGCGAGTAGTCAAGCAGCACAACCATCGCTTGCCCCTCGGTCACCGCCTGGCGCGCCGCCGTCTCTTCGTCGCTGCCGATGTCGCTCGGGCTGGGGTCGTTCTTGTCGGCCTCTTCGGGCGCCTTCAACCATTTCTCGATCCCAAACGACTGATCCTGGAGCGCGTGCGTCAATTCGTGCGCCAGCACGGGCTTCTGCTGCTCCGCGTCCACCCAGTTGAGCAGGTTCACGGTGTTTGTCTTGGGATCGTAGTAACCGGCAACCTGCTCGCGCAGCATCGTGACCAGAAAGTTGCGCAGGTCGAAGTTGCGCGGCAGCAGTCCGAATTTCTTGAGCACCACCTCGGAGCGCTCCAACCGCTTCGCGTCCTTGTCTTCCTTCATGTTCTTCTGAATGTACGACTGCACCTCGTCGCGCTTGGTGAGCTTCCGTTTGACTTCGTGCTTGATCGGCAGTCCGGTGTCGTCGCTCGCAAATTTCAGGATCTCGTCCACCGACTTGAAGAGTTCCTTCGCCTCTTTCGGCGAGACGATGGTTTCCTGTGTGGCGCGGGCGCCCTCGCCCGCGGGAGTCTGGGTGGCAGTGGTGTTCCCAGCGTCAGGTTTGCTCTGCGGGGCAACTGGAGCTTGTGTGACCACCAACTGCGCCGGAGCAGGCTGCATCGATTGGCACCAAGCGGAGGACACCAGCGCGATCAGCAGCGCGACCGAACCGACCCACGACTTCATCTTCGCAACCGTCACATTCACAATTGTCATCCTGAGCGGAGAGGCTGCTCCGCGAAGCGAACCAGCCGCGGAGTCCAAGGACCCCTGCGCGCTCCACTATGCCAAGAGTGTGCCAGGAAATTCACCCTGTGCATTTTGAGCTTACCAGTCCGTTGCGACCGTAGCAGCGTATTTGATGTGGGGTCGGGCGAAAGGTAATCAGCGACGGGACGACTTCTCGGCCACCCACTCCCCCGCCTCGCGCGTGCCGAGCGTTCCGCCAAGGTCCGGCGTCGTCTTTTTCTGCCGCACAGCCTCGAGCACGGCGCCTTCGATCTTTTCCGCGGCGGTTTTCATTCCCAGATGTGCCAGCATCATGGCTGCAGTCAAAATCGCTCCGAAGGGATTGGCAATGTTCTTCCCCGCAATCGGCGGCGCTGAGCCATGTACGGGTTCGAACATCGAAGTCTTCCCCGGGTGCAGATTGCCGCTCGCCGCCATGCCCAGCCCGCCGTGCAGTCCGGCGGCAAGGTCGGTGATGATGTCACCGAACATGTTGTTGGTCACAATTACATCGAACGGCCGCGGTTCGCGCACCATCTGCATGCAGAGTGCATCCACGTACATGTGCTCCGTCTCGATCTTCGGATACTCGGCGGCGACCTCCTTGAACACGCGCTGCCACAGGCCTCCGGCATGCGTCATGGCATTCGATTTGTCGCACATGAGCACGCGGCCGCGTGGCGAGCCATCGAGTTTCCGTTGGTTCGCGCAGTACTCAAACGCGTAGCGGACGATGCGCTCGACGCCCTTGCGCGTGTTGACGTCTTCCTGAATTGCGATTTCGTCGAGCGTACCCTGCTTGAAAACTCCGCCCAGATCGCCGTAGACGCCTTCGGTGTTTTCGCGAATCACCACGAAATCGACGTCCTTAGGTTCAACACCCTTAAGCGGACAAAGCGACGCATCCATCAACCGGACCGGGCGGACGTTGGCGTACAGGTCCATCTTGAAGCGCATGCCGAGAAGAATCTCTTTGGCATGGATGTTGGATGGCACGCGCGGATCGCCGAACGCCCCGGCGAGAATGGCATCGAAGTCGCGCGCCAGCATGGTGAAGCCGTCCGGCGGGACGGTGGTCTTGTCCGCGAGGTAGCGGTCGGCGCCCCAGTCGAACAACGTTAGATCCACGGCGGCGCCAGCGGCCTGCATGACCCGGACGGCCTGCGGGATGACGTCCTTCCCAATGCCGTCGCCAGGGATGACGGCGATGCGTTTCTTCGAGCTCATGGGTGGAAAAGGTACCACAGACCCTAGATCTCACGTCTCAGTCACGGGCGTCGAGACCCAGGCCGAGAGGTGACGTCGCCATGAGGCTATCCCGCCTTCGCTATAATCAGAACAAGGCTTTGATGTCAGTCTTAGGTTTTCCTGAGACCTGACACCTGTGACCTGTGACCTTCTCTATGACTGCCACGACCGCCGCAGGCGCAAACCCGACCGCCGATTTCGGCGACGTGCGCGCCGAATTTTATGCCCTCCTCTCGGGTTGCGGAGTGTATGACCTGGGGTGGCGCGCGAAAATCGTGCTGACGGGCAGCGACCGGGTGCGCTGGCTGAATGGCATGATCTCGAACAACGTGCGCGATCTTGCGACGGGACACGGTGTTTATGCCTTCCTGCTCAACGCCCAGGGACACATCCAGGCCGACTTGTACGTCTTCCAGCGCGGGAATTCGCTACTGGTCGATACCGAGCGCTCGCAGCGGGAGAAAGCTCTCCAGTTATTCGATCACTACATCATTGCCGATGATGTTGAGGTCAAGGATGTCAGCGACCAACTGACCGCGCTCGGCCTGACCGGCCCCGGGTCGCGCAAGGTGCTGGAACGCGCCGGCATTTTGGCTCCCGACCTGGGCTATCTGCAGTTTGCCGATGCGACCTGGAATAACGCGAGCATCACCGTGCTGCATGCGGGCGAAGAGGCAAAAGACTCGTGGCAAATCTGGATTGCGCCGGGACACATTCGCGCACTCTGGGACTCGCTGGTAAAGGCCGGCGCGCGTCCTTCGGGTACGTCGGCATTAAATCTGTTTCGGATTGCGCGCGGCATCCCGCAGTTCGGTCAGGACATCCGGGAACGCGATCTGCCACAGGAAACGGGTCAGATGCGTGCCCTGAGTTTCACCAAGGGTTGCTATCTGGGCCAGGAAATCGTAGAACGGATTCGCTCGCGGGGCGCAGTGCATCGGCAGTTTGGCGCGTTTGCGGTCGCGGGGCCGCTCCCCGAGCCAGGTACGAAGATGCACGCGGAGGGCAAAGAAGTGGGCGAGATCACGAGTGGCGCCGTTTTGCCTCTGCCCGGCGGAGATCGTGCGGTGGCCCTGGGCTATCTGCGGCGCGAGGCGGTGGGAAAAGAATTGCATGCGGGAGCGGCGAAACTGACGCCAACGCAGACTCCGATCCAGTGAGATCGGTGTAGCGCGGACACTCTCGTCCGCGTGCCGTCAGTACGCGGACTGCATGCGGGCGCGGACAAGAGTGTCTGTCCGCGGTACATTCAGGGAGTCAGGAAAACCTATGGCTGAAAAAGAAAAAGACAGCGGCTTCAAAGTCAGCGACCGGCGCCTGTTCACGGCCGACGGCGAGCTTCGCACCGAGGCGGCTGAAGCAGAGGCACCCGCGGTCGAGCAGAGTGCTGCCAATGCCTCGGTCGCGGAAGCGGCGCCGGCGACGCCCGCAGCGCCGGCAGGCGAGTCAGATATTCCCGTGCCGCCGACGGCAACCGAGCAGCAGGAACAGCACGATGCTTACAAGAAATCGGCGCGTGATCTCGATGCGCGCGTTGAACTGAGCGGCCATTCCGCGAAAGAACTGGAAGTAAGTTTTGAGCGCTTCATGGCCTCGCTCTACATGACCGCGATGCTGCAGCTTGGGCTGATGCACGAGCAGGGCGGCCAGCCGGGGGTAGACCTGATCGGCGCGCGCCAGACGATTGACACGCTCGGCATGCTGGCGGAAAAAACGAAGGGTAATCTCACGCCGAAAGAGCAGGGATTCCTGCAGAACTGCCTCTACGAATTGCGCATGGCGTATGTAGAAGTCACCAACACGCTCGCGCATCCTCCGCAGGCGCCTGGCCCCACCTCAGGTGTAAAGGGCTGATGCAGGCGACTCTGACGGTACTGGGAAGCGGCACGTCGATGGGAGTTCCCACGATTGGCTGCGACTGTGCCGTGTGCCATTCGACCGACCCGCATGACCGGCGCACCCGGCCGTCGGTGATGGTGAGCTACAACAGGCGCCACGTCCTGATCGACACCACTCCCGACTTTCGCGAGCAGGCACTGCGGGAAAAAATCACCCATTTGGACGCGGTTCTCTACACCCACACGCACGCCGACCACCTTCTCGGCATCGACGACCTGCGCCCGCTCAGCTTCGCGCACAAGCCCGGCCGCCTCCCACTCTATGCCACCCCGGACGCGGGCGAATTTATGCGCAACATGTTCCGGTACATTTTTGAGGCAAACTACAAATTCGGAAGCCTGGCGCGGGTCGAGCTGCTGCCGATTGAAGGACCGGTTGAGTTGTTTGGAGCGCGCTTCGAGCCGGTAACCGTGATCCACGGTGAAACACCAATTCTAGGATTTCGTTTTGGATCGGCAGCCTACCTCACCGATCACAGTGATGTTCCGGCAGAAACGCAGGAGAAACTCCGCGGTCTCGACATTCTGTTTCTGGACGCCTTGCGCTACACCCCGCATCCAACGCACTCGACGGTCGAGCGGTCGCTGAAGGTCGTGGATGAGGTGAAGCCCAAGCGCGCCTTCTTTACGCATATCTGTCACGATCTGCCGCACGAGGCAACGAATGCTACGTTGCCGCCGAATGTGCGCCTGGCATATGACGGGATGAAGCTGGAGTTTGAGATCTAGTTTCTGGTTGCTTGTTTCTGTGTCAGCGGTTGCTTTTGGGTGGCGCAGCGCTTCAGCGCTGCGATCGGTCGCATCTTTTGAATGCCGGCTTTAGCCGCTGAGGCAACACGCTGTGACCAAAATGAGCTTGTCGGCAACCTCGAAGACCTGCCCTTCCCGGCGGCGGTTTGGTGAAACCGATTTTAGAAACGAGCAAGCAGAAGCCAGCAACTGAAATGCAAACCTTCCACAAACTCGCAGAGGTGCCGGCGGACTTCGGACCGACCCTGGTCTCCGTCGGCAATTTCGACGGCGTACACCGCGCGCACCGGCTCGTCCTAGGCGAGATTGTGCAGCGCGCGAAAGCCGAGGGCGCAAAGTCCGTCGCGGTAACTTTCGAGCCGCATCCGATCCGAATCCTGCGTCCTGATAACACTCTAAAGCTGCTGACTCCGACTCCGGAGAAATTACGGCTGCTCGCTTCTACCGGCGTGGACGCGGTTCTGCTGCTGCCCTTCACGCGCGATCTCTCGCTGATGACGCCCCACCAGTTCGCGCACGAAATCCTGAAGAAACGCCTGCACGCCGGCGAAGTTCATGAAGGCTACAACTTTCATTTCGGCCACAAGGCGTCGGGCAACATTCACACCCTCCGCGAGCTGGGCCGCGAGATGGGGTTTGAAGTGCACGACTATCCCGAGATGCGCTTGCGCGGAGAGCCGGTTTCAAGCAGCCACATCCGGAAGTTGCTGGCTGAAGGCCGCGTCAGCCGGGCGCGGCACCTGCTGGCGCGTCCGTTCAACCTGCTCTCAACCGCCGGGCGCGGCCGCGGATATGGCGCGAAATACACCGTTCCGACCATCAATCTGGCGCACTATGAAGAACTCGTGCCCAGGGACGGCGTGTACATCACACGCGCGCGGATTGGGCAGGAATGTTTCGACTCAGTCACGAACGTTGGAAACCGCCCCACCTTTGGCGCCGACTCGTTTGCCGTTGAAACGCACCTGCTGAATTTTCACCCGCTCGAACTTTCGGCGGAAACGGAAGTCGAACTTCATTTCCTGGACCGTCTGCGCGATGAGATCAAGTTTCCATCGGTCGAAACTCTGAAAGAACAGATCGGGCGGGACGTGCGGAAGGCACAGAAGTATTTGCGGCGGCTGGGTGCGCTTGTGGGTCCTTAGAGGGTGGCCCGTCCTATCGCGAAGCGAAGGGCGGGTTCTGAGTGGGAGAGCGTAGCTTGGCAGTCGGATAGATGCCCAGTTCCTCGCGCCTCTTCGCGGTCCAATGCGATTCGATCTCGACAATTCCTTCTTCCCCGGTGAGATAGTGACGAAAACTGCTCCATCTCCAGTCCTCCGGGCGTTCCACCAATCCACGCTTAACCGGATTGCGATGAATATATCGCAGTTTCTCCACCCGCTTTTCATCGCTCCAAACGTTGAAATCGTAATACCGCGCCTGCCAGAAGTGCTCAGGCCGGGTGGCCCGTCCTATCGCGAAGCGAAGGGCGGGTTCTGAGTCGGGAGCACGACGTCGGGAGACCATTTGCTTGAGCATCTGCAGCGCCAGTGCCAGGTTCTTTCGCTCCGGCTCGCTAACCAGCAGGTGAACGTGCTCCGGCATAACCACGTATCCCGTTACCCAGAATCCGTACCAGCGCCGTACGGTCTCAAGAGTCTGCAAGAACTGATCGCGTGTCCGCGGGTCCGCGAGAAATGGCTCGCGATGATAGCAAGTGAAGGTTACAAAGTGGAGCTGTCGCGTCTGCTGATAGCGCCTCAATCCCCAAGGCATAGTCGGAGATTAATCTTCCAGCGGGACTGGCGCTGTGACAGCTGCACACTCCGACTGTCCCATTTTCCTAAGTCCCCACCCTTCGCTGCGCGATAGGGCGGGCCACCCGCGGAAACAGAAGTCGAACTTCATTTCCTTGATCGTCTGCGCGATGAGATCAAGTTTCCGTCGGTCGAAGCGCTGAAAGAGCAAATCGGGCGCGATGTGCGGAAGGCGCAGAAGTATCTGCGGCGGCTGGCGCGGACAGAGTTCGTCCCCTAGCGCATAGAAACCAAGTCAGAAACAGCGATTCTTCGCCGGTAATCAGGCCGCCAAAGAAGGTGTATAGTGCGATGCAGGCGAGGAAATCATGAGTCGGGTTTCTCTGTTATTTCTAGCTGCATCGGCTGTCTGCCTTTGCTGGGCTCAGGACTCAAAACCAGCAAACTGGCAAAGCTTGGTGAAGGGTGGCAAGTGTGAACAAGCACGCAGCCTGTGCACCACATGGGTAACATCGAAGGACACGGCCAAGCTGGTTGAAGCACACAAGTGTCTTGCGAATGTTGCGCTGTGTGGCAATGAAAGTGTTGTTACGCTGCAGGCCAACGATCAGGGTGGTGGCGAACTATCTGGAACGTACCGGTCAGACGCTGTCGATGACGCCATTGCGCACCTCGATCAGGCTCTCAAGCTAGCCCCCCAGGATCTTTCAATCCATCAAGGGCGCCTCCACCTCTTGGAAGTTTCTTTTCGGTATTCGGATATGGTTAAAGCGCTGGACGAGAGTTGCAGTGTTTACAAGGGACCCGAAGGTGTGCAGGCCTGGTTGGATTACACGTCCGAACTCTTTGAAGACAAGCAATTCCGCGCCAGCTTGGCGCTTTTGGACGTTCTCAACAAACATTACCCTAACTCCCACGATGTATTGGGGAACATCGGGGCAATGCACCTCGTCCTCAGAGAGGACGAACAAGGCATCGCGTACTTACGTATGGCTGTTGACCTTGCGCCCAAGGATCCCATCGACGCATGGAACCTTGGAAGAGCCTACGACTATGCTGAGAGACTCGAACTTGCTGACCAGTGGTACCAAAGAGCCTTGACTCTCGACTCTGACTCAGCCCGACGACAGCAAAATAATTGCATTTACTCAAGTTTTGTTGAGAAGAAACTCCACGATCCCAAGCGTGCGTGTGAACTGCAACGGGCCAGTTGCTCCACGGATGCGCAGCCTGCGTGCTCTGTCTCGAAATAGGATCGGCTTACGGAAGAATTGGAATCCGAGTTTGTTGCTGTGAACAGCCCACTACGACACTGATCCAAATCGGAACGAATGCCGGTCGTTCGCGCTTTTACAGTCTTCTGGATCCCCCATCCCTGCTCCCCTGCTACAATCGCTCCCCGCATGGCCATCGGCCCCATCCAACTCCTGCGACAAGCCACCACCGAGCAACGCCGCACGCTGCTGGCGGCTGCTCTGGGCTGGATGCTCGACGCGTTCGACGCCATGCTGTACGCGCTCGTGCTGACCCACGTCATGCGCGATCTGGGCATGTCGAAGGCAACTTCCGGGCTGCTCTACACGCTGACTCTGCTGGCGTCGGGGATGGGCGGGGTGCTCTTCGGCTTTCTGGCGGATCGCGTCGGACGCAAACGCGCCCTGATGCTGAGCATCCTGACGTATTCCATCTGCTCGTTTGCCTCCGGGCTCTCGACCACGGTGCTGATGCTGGCCGTGTTTCGCTTCATTCTCGGGCTGGGGATGGGTGGCGAATGGAATACGGGTGCAACTCTGGTCGCGGAAACCTGGCCTGATGAATTCCGCGCCAAGGCCATCGCGATGGTGCAGAGCTCGTGGGCAATCGGCTTCGCGCTGGCGGCGCTTGTGTCCGGGATTGTCCTGCGATACGCCAGCTGGCGGTACGTGTTTTTCGTGGGAATCCTGCCGGCGCTGATTACGCTCTGGATTCAGAATCGCGTGCCGGAGTAAGATTCTTTCCTGCGCATTTTTGGCCGCCCCTATCTCAAGAGCACGCTCGCGCTGCTCTTCCTGAATTTCTTCGGGATGTTTGGCTGGTGGGGCCTGTTCACCTGGCTTCCACCCTACTTATCGCTTCCGGTCGAACAGGGCGGACGCGGATTCGGCGTCATGGGAACCACCACGCTGCTGGTAGTCCTAAACCTGTGTGGCATGTTTCCCGGATACGCCAGCTTCGGATGGGTCGCCGACCACCTCGGCCGCCGGCGATCTTTCATGTTGTACACGTTCATGGCCGCTTTGCTTGTACCGCTGTATGCCATGGCGCGCTCGCCGGGGACGCTGCTCGTGCTGGGGACGATCGTCGCATTCTTCGGCACGGGAATGTTCTCAGGCTCCGGAATCATAGCCAGCGAAATCTTCCCGACAAGGCTGCGGGCGCGGGCCCTGGGATTCACATACAACGGCGCCCGAACCCTCAGCTCCGTCGCTCCCTACGTCATCGGGCGGGTCGGCCAGGCCAGAGGTTTGAGTTGGGCTTTCTACCTGTGCGGGGCCGGTTTCTTTCTAGCGTGTCTGATGGCGACGCAGCTGCCGGAAACAAAAGGGCGCAGTTTAGAGTAGGCGAAGGAAAATAAGCGGCGTAGGAAGAGTCTGCTACCAACTCATCTCATCTTGTGATTGGATAGGCGGGCCAACAAGCACGAAAATCCAGCCCCGGAGGGGCGACCCAACTTAGCCCAGCGCTTCAGCGCTGGGTAACGTGGATAAAACCAGTCAAGTCCCGGAGGGACGACCGACGTTCTCACGTCGGCGCTCACTCCATTGGCTCCACCACCAACTCCACGTCTCGCGCAACCCGCTCTGGCAACTGAATGAGCACAATTGCCACCAGCACCAGCACAATTCCCGCCGTCTGAAACGGACGCAGCAATTCTCCCAGCGCAATGGCGGCAATCAAAATGCTGAACACAGGTTCAAGACAACTGGCCACGATGGCGCGCGTGGGTTCCAGGTGCTGAAGTCCGGCGAAGTAGCAGGAGAATGGTCCGAGCACCGAGATGAGTGAAAATACCAGCATGAATGCCCACTGCTCCCGCCCATAGTGGGCGGCAATGATCTTCCACGGAGGATTCACAAAGATCCAGAAGGTGGAAGTCGCCCCTAGCACCCACAGCAGAACCTTCCAGCGATCGTAGCGAGCCAGCACGCTGTGTCCACCGACGTTATAGAACGCAAAGGAAAATGCAGCCAGCAGTGCGGCAATCACTCCGATGGTGTCCAGGCGCAAGCCGCCGGAGCCGACGAAGCCGACGGCGAGCGCGCATCCCACTACGGCCAACCCGACCGCCGCAGTGCGCCGCAGCGACGGTCTCCGCGCGCCTCGTGCAACGGTGTAGAGGAGCACCCATACCGGCGCCGTGTATTGCAGAATGATGGCGGTTGCAACGTTCGTCCGTTGAATTGCCAGGTAGTAAAGGTAGTTCGATGCGGCCACGCCCAGGATTCCAAGCAGAAACAACCGCAGCAGGTCGCGACCGGGGACGCGCAAGGCCGTTGCTCCTCTCCGCATCAGGAGCACCGGCAGCAACACAGCCAGCGACAGTGTGGCGCGGCTCTGCGACAGGATGAGCGGATCGATGGCGCGCAGCGCTCCGCCGGGCAGCAGACGTCCGGTGAAGGCCGCGCGTCCCAGGGTGGCAGCAATTCCCCAGAACAGGGCCGCGCCTCCGATGTAGAAGTAGCCTCGCAGCGGATGAGGAACCGCCTTCACGAAATGTACTCGATGCTGAAGGTGATCTTCGCGGTCTTCTCAAGCATTGCGGAAACCGAGCAGTACTTCTCTTTCGACAAGCGCACCGCGTCTTCTATGGCCTTGTGCGATACCGGGCCGCGCACGCGGTAGGTGAGCTTGATCTCCGTGTAGATGGCAGGGTAGCCGTTGGCCCGCTCGGCATGTGCGTGCACTTCGAGTCCGGTAAAAGGCTCTCGTTTCTTGCGCAGGATGCTCACCACATCGGAGGCTGTGCAGCCACACAAGCCGAGCAGCACGAGTTCCATCGGGCTATTGGCGGTCTTTTCGGCCGCGGCGTCGATCACGATAGAGTGCCGCGAAGTTGCCGACCCCACGAATCGCTCGTGGTCCGCCCAGTGCACCGAAGCTTCGATCATGTCGTTTTCCCTTATGACCCCTTGCTTGCCTAGCGCCGGTTGTCCGTCATGGGCTCGGGATGAATCAATACGCGGAACAGCTCGGGAGCGTGGTGTTTGAAACGGATCTCCAGTGCCGTCTGCACGTCATGCACGCGTGACAACTGCATGTCATCCGGCAGAGTGCAGTGACAGGAAACATAAAGCCGGTCTCGAAACTTCTTGAACTGGAATTCATGCACATCAAGCACTTCGGGAAATTCCTGCACGATGTTCTTGAGGCGGCGCTCCAGTTCCGGCTCGCGAACAATCTGCTCGCCCGTTTCAATCGTCGCGGGTTCGCTTTCGATATGGGTCAAGATGGTGGAGATCTCCGGAACTTCGCCACGGATCTCGGTTTCGAGGCGGGTGACTTCGTCGTGCGCCTGCTTCATGGTCAGCTGCTCGTCGAGTTCAAGGTGCTGCTCGACGTGGAGCTGCCCATTCAAATCCTGCACGCTCACATCGTGCACATTGAAGTTATTACGGGTGGCGACGCCGCGGATACGGTCGAAAATATTCTCCGAGCGCCGGGCCCGCGGAACCGAGTGAACCATGACGTCGGCATCGGGCAGAATCTCGTGCACGCGTCCCGTCACTTCCGCGGCCACCTGCTCGGTCCGCTGAAAGGTAAAGTTGCGCGCCAACCCCACCGAGACATCGGCAAAGTAGCGATTCCCTGCCCTGCGAATTCGAATCCGCTCCACTTCCAGAACGCCTTCGACCTCGCCAATTTTTCCAAGGATCTGATTGCGCACACCGGCGGGCGCCGCATCAAGTAAAGCGTCAATTGTTTTCCGAGCCAGCCGCCAGCTCACATACACGACCACGCCCGCTACAAACAGGGCGGCAATCGGGTCCGCCTGGCGCAACCACTCGACCCGGTAGAAGCGGCCGATCTCAACGACCGCAAGACCTAGGATGACAACGCTGCTGGACCATACATCCGTCGAGAAATGCAGAGCATCCGCTTCCAGCGCCTGGCTATCGTATTTGCTGGCAATCCGTCCCAAGGCACGCGACCGCCAGGTATCGATGGCAATGGAGAGAAACATGACGAAGAACGCAGCCACGCTCGGTTCGATCTCAACGCTGCGGAAGAACAGCCGTTTAAAGGCCTCGGAGATGATCCACACACAGGTCAACAGCAGCAGGCCCGTCTCGATGAAGGCGGAAAAATTCTCGACCTTGCCATGCCCATACTGGTGATCGGCATCAGCAGGCTTATCGGAAACCCGCACCGAGAAAAATGTAACCACAGCCGCGACCAGATCGAGGCCGGAATGCGCAGCTTCCGACAGGATTCCCAGAGAACCGGTAGTAATGCCGACCACAATCTTCAGTCCCGTGATGGCGAGTGCCGCCAGCACCGAGTTTCCCGCCACCGCGCGTTTTTCCCGGCGCATCGACTCGGAGCCGAACGCATCCTGAATTTCAGGCATAAAAACCATTATCTCTTTCGATTCGACGTGCCGCCAACCCCTCCCGCTCTGCCCCAGGTACCGGGTGGCATGCTACGATGACTGTTCAGTTGTAATCCCCCTTGGAGGACTGTGTTCATGCGTTGCCGGTGGTTGCTGTGTCTCCTGCTTGCCAGCATAGCTGTTGCGCAGGCCGCTCCACCAGCGCCCACTGCACCAGCCGCCCCGCAGGCGGAACCAGTTGCCCCGGCCGCCCCCGAATCCAAGGTCGGCCCAAATGACGCGGTCCTTACCGTAAAAGGCGTTTGCGCCGACTCGAGCAAGCAGGGAGACGATTGTAAAACCGTAGTCAACAAAGAGCAGTTTGAGAAGCTCGCCGACGCCCTGCAGCCGAACATGCCCCCGGCACTCCGCCGGCAGCTGGCAACGGCGTATGCGCGCCTGCTGGCGATGTCCGCAGCCGCGGAAAGGCGCGGCCTCGATAAACAACCAAAATTCGAGGAGATGCTGCGCTTTGCCCGGATGCAGATCCTGTCCCAGGAATTGAGTCGCGCACTGCAGGAAGACGCTGGAAACATTTCGGACAGCGACCTTGAGAGCTATTACAACAAGAATTCGCCAGCCTACGAAGAAGCCACGTTTGTGCGCATATTTGTCCCCGCCAACCAGCAAATCGCAAACCCCAAACCCAACATGAAGGAGGAAGAGATCGAGGCGCAACAGAAGGCGGGTCAGGAAGCGATGAAGAAAGTTGCCGCCGCGCTGCGTGCCCGCGCCGCGAATGGGGAAGACCCCGACAGACTGCAGAAGGAAGCTTTTGTGGCGGCTGGGCTCAAGGGAACTCCGCCTAACACCAAGATGGAGAAAGTCCGCCGTACTACCCTGCCCGCGGCACACGTCGCGGTGCTCGAACTGAAGCCGGACCAGGTTTCCGAGCTGATCTCGGACCCCAGTGGACACTACATCTATAAACTTCTCAGCAAGCAGACGCTGGCGCTGGATGCGGTGAAACAGGAAATCCGCAACACCCTTTCCGCGCAGCGTTATCGCGATTCCATGCAAACCTTTCAGGCCGGGAACGCCGAGCTGAGCGATGCCTACTTTGGGCCCGCGCCGAAACCTGCCATGCCGCCCCTGCCCAAGGGAGCCAAGCCCGCACAACAGGGAGAAGTCGACCCCGACTAAATGGATACGGCCAAGCCAACCATCCTTGTCACTGGAGTTTCGGGCAATCTTGGCCAGCGGTTGCTGCCGCAACTTCCGCAGGCCACGGTCGTGGGCATCGACATGGTGCCTCCCACCGGCGCCCATGTGGACCGCTTCGTGCCACTCGACCTGGGCAGAGAAGACTCCACGCGTGAGTTGCTCCTGCTGTTGCGAGAGCTGCAGCCGGTCTCGGTGGTGCACCTGGCGTTTGTGATCGATCCGCAACGCTCCGGCGTGCTCGACGTCGATCGGATGTGGCAGATCAACGTGGCTGGCACGGCCCGGGTGATGGAGGCAATTACCGAAGCCAACCGGAACAGCGCGACTCCCATCCAGCAATTCATTTTTCCCAGTAGCGTGTCGGCCTATGGTCCCGACATGCCGGACGCCGTCACTGAGGACGCGCCCCTCGAGGCCCACACGCTCCCCTATGCGATTCATAAGAAGGAGAGTGATCTGGTCGTGCAGCAACGCGCGCCTGCCCTGCGCGGGTGCGGCGTCTTCATCCTCCGTCCGCATATTTTCGCGGGGGCGAGCGTTGAAAACTATCTGCTGGGAGCGTTTCGGGGAACGCCCAACGGAAAAAGCGCACGCGCGGCCCGGATGCGGCAGCATGGTAAGCGACTGCCCGCCTTGTTGCCGTATGGCCAGAAGTATCTGGACAACAAAATCCAGTTCGTCCACGTCGATGATATGGCCCGCCTGATCGCGACCATCGTACGGCGCGAACCAGAAGCGCAGCGGCTCACCATCCTGAACGTTGCCGGCCGCGGCGAACCGCTGACCTTCGGACAATGCATCCAAATGGCGAAGGCCAAGCTGGTGCGAGTGCCCGGAAAATGGACCATGCGCCAAGTGCTGCGATGCGGGTGGAACTGGAAGATTTCTGCCATTCCGCCCGACGCTATCCCCTACATGACCGGCCAGTACATCATGAACACCGACCGCCTGAAGAAATTTCTGGGCGACAGCTACGAACGCGTGATTCAGCACACCATCGCAGATGCATTCGCGGATTCGTTCCGGAAATCCTAACAGGCTGCTGAAAGACCCGCGTCCTGCCCAACCTTGTCATCCTGAGCGGAGCAGAAACTTCACGAAGTGAAGTTCCTGCGGAGTCGAAGGACCCCTGCCCTCTTTGACTCTGCATTCGGTGGCTATTTAATCTGAGGATACTAACTAACGAGTTAGCTGGGTACCCCCCTCCCCCCGGTCTTTTGGAATCATAGAGTTAGGTGGTGAAAATACTCCAAAATCTAGATTCGCAAGGACTTATATGGAAAATATTCCGGAATAAGGACTTAGAGGGAAAAATTCGCCCTAAATCGCGGGTGGCGGCAGCGGGAATATTGCGTCCCTGGCCACATTTTGATGTCAAAGAGCTTAAATCCTGCTTCGTCGCGAAGGCGGTAGGCTCTTCGCTGGTGAGCTATTGCTCAGTTGCTATGATTAGCCAAATGATGTGGCCTGACAAGGACGTGCGTCACAGGTGTGACGGATCAGCGACCCATCTTTGGGAGAACCACGAAGGGTAGGGTGGGTCGGACAAACGTGGCCAACCCCAGCAGCGCGCTTAGATTAAAGGCGCCACCAAGCGAAGCTTGGACGGGCCACCCGCCATCCACCGAGTCCTCTTAGTTTCTCCAGTATCTTCGCCACCTCTTGTAGTGCGTCATGCAGATTGACGTTTATTGAGGGTGCGGCGAGCGCGTTTCACTTTTTCCAGGATGTCGGCAGCGCTGGCGGTCCAGATAAACGGTTTCGGGCTTTCGTTGTGGCGGTCGATGTAGGTGCCGATGGCC
>JAIQFZ010000129.1 GCA_020073015.1 Terriglobia bacterium
CTTCGAGATTCAAGGCGCTGCTGTCGAAACCGGCGAAGCGGATACGGGCGCTCTCGTGTTCGATTTTGGGGTGCTCGTAGAGCATGCGCCGCAGTTCCGCCAGCAGATAGCGCAACTGGTCGGGCGAGGTTTCACAGCGAATCCCCAGCGTCGGGTTGAACAGGATCTTGTCGCGGCGGGTGAGATTCTCGACATTCATAGCGGCCAGCGCACCGTTCGGGATCGACAACTCCGTTCGTTCCGGCGTACGGATGCGGGTCGAGCGCAGGCTGATGTCCTCTACTGTCCCTACCCGGTCCCCAAACCGGCAGGTATCACCGACGCGGATGACCTCGTCGGCCAGCACCGAGATCCCGCCAAAAAGATTTTCCAGGGTCTTCTGCGCTGCGAACGCAATGGCGATGCCGCCGATGCCCAGGCCCGCCAGCACGGTGGTCAGATTGAATCCCAGCGCGCCCAGGATCGACAGCGCCGCCGCGATCACCACCAGCGCCTTGATCAACCGTTCCCCCAGCACCATCAAACTGCCGGTACCGGTGCGGCCGGCGCTGATGGCATGCGTCCGCAGACGCTGCATCACCAGGTGGGTGGCGCGGAGCAGGAACCAGAAGAAGCCGATGGTGACCAGCAAGCCGATGGTCCGGTAATAATAAAGGCGGGGCAGCAACGGCAGGCCGAGGTAGGCGGCCATCACGCGGTGCGCAATCGCGCCGAAGAAAACCAGCATCGGAAGCGACAGCCGGCTGTAGGAGTGCAGGTTCGGCCGGTTTCGGTACCGGAGCCACAACCGGCGGGGAATCGCCAGCAACAGGACCACCACCCAGCCAATGCCGATGGCAATGGGAAGGGCCGCGAGCAGCGCAAGCCACTGCCACAGAGGCATCCCGAGAAACTGATTCTCCACCAGGCTCTGCGGAAGTTCCTTCTCGATCCGATGCGCCTGCAGGTTCTCATACAACTCGGGAACCTTGCTCAGCGTCTCCGCAGAAAACAGCCAGATCTTTCCGGAGTTGGCATCGCCCAACCGAGTCAGTACCACCGGAACATCCGCATCGCCACTCGAAAATGTTCCGATCGTTTGCTGGTCGATGTTGCCGTTGTCCGGGGTTCCCTCCGGACGCGTGCTCAGACGCCGCAGGCTGCCCACGAAAGCGCGGTCCATCAGCACCTTCAATTTGTTGGACAGATCCGGACCCTGCGATTGCCGCCGCGCCGCACTCATCTGTAGATAGTCGGCGGCAAGCTTGTAGTTGCCCGCCTGCGCAGCCTGCAGAAACCCGAGCACCGTTCCCGAGGGCGTGTCGCGCCCGAGTGGGTCGGCTGAGGCGGCGGGAGCTGGGGTTGCCGCGGCGGGGTTCGTCAGGCTGGGCGCTATCTGGGCCGGCGCGTGCAAAGAAAAAGCAATAGAAAGGATGACAACTAAGAGTAGCGGTTTCTTCATCAGGTCAGCTCCGGGTGGTGGCTGGCGTCGCGCAGAGCCTGCCGGCAAGGCTTGTCCTGAGCGAAGCCGAAGGATGCCGGCGCTACGCTTTTTTCGGCCGGTAAATGTCCGTCGCCTGCCCGTAGAAAATCTCCGCCGACTCCATCATCGTTTCCGACAGCGTTGGATGCGGGTGAATCGTCATTCCCACATCGGCCGCCAGCGCGCACATCTCAATCGCCAGCACGCCCTCGGCAATCAACTCGCCTGCGCCGGGACCAACGATGCCGACTCCCAGCACCCGCTCTGTCTTCGGATCGATCAGCAGCTTGGTCACCCCTGTTCCTTCGCTTGCGTCTCCGTCAAACCCGCCCATGCTATTTCCGGATCGGTGAATACGACGGCCGGAATCGCATTCGGTTCGAACGCAACCTTGTGTCCGGCGATTGCCTCCACCGCCGTGCGGCCCTCGTGCATCGCCTTGTGGGCCAGCATCGGCTCGCCCGCGACGTCGCCGATCGCGTACACCGTCGGCTCGGCGGTCTGCCGCTGCTCGTTGATCTCGATAAACCCCTTCTGGTTGACCTTCACCTTGGTCTTGTCGAGTCCGGCGATTTCCGAATTCGGCCGCCGTCCCACCGACATCAGCACGCGCTCAAATACCTGCTCTTTTTCCTTCACGTCCCCTTCAAACGTGACCCGAATGCCGTTCTTCTCATCCTTGAGCGACTTGACGGTCGTGTTCAGCAAAATCGCCGAGAACAGTTTTTCCAGACGCTTATGCAGCGGCAGGACCAGATCGCGATCCGCGCCCGGCAGAAGCCCCGGCATCATTTCAACGCAGGTCACCTTGGTCCCAAGCGTCGCGTACACCGACCCCAACTCAAGCCCGATGTAGCCGCCGCCAATCACCAGCAGCGTCTTCGGGATATCCTGCAGATCCAGAGCGCCCGTCGAATCCATCATCCGGGGGCTATCCAGTTTCAAGCTGGGAATCACCGTCGGCCGCGATCCCGTCGCAATAATGATGCGATCAAACGTCAAATTCTCTTCGCCGCCCGCCGCCGTTTTCGTAACCTTCAGCGTCGTACCATTCACGAACGCGGCCTTACCCTGTACAAACTGCACCGAGCGCTGCTTGCACAACTGTCCAAGCCCGCCGGTCAGTCGCTTTACGATGCTCTCTTTCCATCCGCGCAGCTTGCTCAAATCAATTTTGGGCTCGGCAAACTCGATGCCCCAGTTCTTTGCCTGCTCCGCCTCTTCCAGGAGCTTGGCGACGTGCAGCAACGCCTTCGAAGGAATGCACCCGCGGTAGAGGCACACGCCGCCCGGGTTGACTTCGGGATCGATGAGCGTGACTTTCATGCCGAGGTCAGCAGCCAGAAAAGCAGCGGCATATCCGCCCGGACCACCGCCGATAACAGCCACACGGAGATTGGAAGTGTTCGCCATTTCGTCTTATATCCTTTGCCGGTTCCTTTTCAGATGTGTGGCTCTCCAAGCAGATTGATTTCCATGGGTACCCGCGTCTCTCTGATGGAAAAAGGGCCATAACACAACTTTCTCAGAATAGCGTCGGGGCGCAAGTGCCAGCTGGCCCATGCGAGGGGTGAATCTCCGTTTGCATCTTTCGCATCTTTGACCGCACCGGCATCGAGCAGAAGCTGAATGCTCTCGGCGCTCCCCAGTGCCGCCGCCCGATGCAGAGGACTCTCGCCTTTCGTGCGGCAGTCGCCCATGAAGGCGTCCGTCGGAACTCCCACCTTCGTCTTGGCGTTCGGATCGGCGCCGTTTGCCAGCAGCACTCTGACCACGCGGTCGTGGCCGGGGGTGGCCTTGCACAACGCTGCGTGCAGCGGTGTTTCTCCGGTGTCATCCAGAGGTTGATTCACATTGGCGCTATTCTCAATCAGGAACTGGCAGAGCCGCCAGTGTCCGTGGAATGCCGCCGCGTTCAGTTCTCCCTCTAACGAAGCCGCCGATTCGCCGTGCGTCAGCAAATATCGGATGGCACTGACATCTCCATAGTAGGCACACCATTTGATGAGAGAAACGCCATCTTTGTCTGTTGCTGTGGCTGGGTGTCCTTGCGAAACATAGTCGAACACCAGGTCGGTACGTCCGTCTACGATCTTGTCGAGTACAGCCATAATCTAGTCTTTGCTCTTAAGTCTTATCCCTGAACCGACAGCAGGAACGGCTGCTCAAACGCCTCCGCGATCCAGCGCAGAAAACGTGCCGCATCGGCGCCATCGATCAACCGGTGATCGTACGAGAGCGAGAGTGGCAGAATCAAGCGCGGCTCGAATTTATTGTTCACCCACTCCGGCTCCATCCGCGATCGCGACAGGCCCAGGATGGCAACCTCGGGGTGATTCACAATCGGCGAAAATCCTGTCCCGCCAATTCCGCCCAAATTCGTGATCGTAAACGTGCCGCCTTCCATCTCTTCCGGCGTCAGCTTGCGATCCTTCGCCTGTTTCGAAAGCTGCGTTAACTCCGCTGCCAGTTTCACGATGTTCTTCTTGTCCACATCGCGAATCACCGGCACCAGCAGGCCGCGGTCCGTATCCACCGCCACGCCAATGTTGATGTACTGCTTGTAGATGATCTCTTCCTTCCCCATATCAATCGATGCATTGAACTGGGGAAACACCTTCAGCGCCGACGCGCACACCTTCAGCGCGATGGCCGTCACCGTCATCTTGCCGCCCGCCTCTTGCGCGCGAGGTGCGAAACGCGCACGCAACTGCTCGAGTTCGGTGATGTCGGCGCGATCCTGCTGCGTGACATGTGGAATCGTGTTCCACGCCTGCCGCAGATGCTCGGCCGTCTTCCGCCGCACGCCGCGCATCGAGACGCGTTCCGTTTTCCCCCACTTGCTGAAGTCGGGAAGCTCGGGCTCAACGAAACTGGCCCGCGGAAGCTGTGCCGCCGCGGCCGCCGCCAGCAGGGTGTTCTTTGCGTGCACCTTCACATCGTCTTCGCTGATGCGACCGCCCGGTCCGCTCCCCTTTACGCCGTGGATGTCCACCCCAATTTCGCGGGCCAACCGCCGCACATGGGGCGCCGCCGGAACCGGATCGCGATGGGTGCCCGCAACCTTCCCCAACTGCACCGGCATGCTGAACGACGGCAACCCGGTGTGTGGCTGATCCGGCGGCAGGGCCTGCTCTTCCGTCTTTCCTTCCGCCTTCATCGCCAGCTGAAACGCGAGCCGCGCCGCCTGCTGTCCGGAAATATGCTCCACTGGTTCATGCTTGCGCGGAGCCGACGCTTGGGCCGGCGCACCACCTTCCAGCGCGAAGATCACCTGTCCAACCTTGACCCTCGACCCTTCCTTCACCTTGATCTCGCGCACCACGCCGTTCACGGTCGACGGCACTTCGACCACCGCCTTGTCCGTCTCCAGTTCCATCACCGGCTGGCCCTCTGATACGCGCTCCCCGGCCGCGATCATCAGCCGCACCAGGTGGCCGGAGTCGATGTTCTCTCCCAGTTCGGGCAGAGTGAACTCGGAAGGCCCGCCCGTGGGCGCTAACGGTGGACGGGCGAGGGCGCCCGTCACTCCAGCGACATCCGGGACCGCAGGCTTCGCAGGAGCCGCCTTCGGCGCGACCGGCGCGCTCGCCTCCGCCACCGGCCTTTCTGCCTTTGGCGCAGACGCCCCATTCTCCACGGTGAAGATGACTTGTCCCACCCGCAGCTTGTCACCCTCCTTCACCCGGATCTCGCCTACCGTGCCGCTCACCGACGACGGCACTTCGACCACCGCCTTGTCGGTCTCCAGTTCCATGACCGGCTCGCCTTCGGCGATGTTCGCGCCCGGCTTGATCAGCAGGCGAACCAAGTCCCCGCTCTCAATGTTCTCTCCCAGTTCGGGCAGTTTGAATTCCGTTGCCATTCCCTTCCTTTTCTTCTGATAGCTTTCTTCTTAGAGCCTGGTCATTCTGAGCGAAGCGAAGGACCCATGCACTGGACGCCGGATACATAGGTCCTTCGCTTCGCTCAGGATGACAGCTTGAACTGATGTCGCCGCCCCGAGGGAAACCGCGCTAGCTCACCGCCGGATTGCTCTTCTCCGGATTGATCCCCAGATCGCGGATCGCTTTCTCCAAGACGTCCGCCCCCACCTGCTTCTCGCGGGCCAGCGCATGCAGCGTCGCCAGCACGATGTGCTTCGCATCCACTTCGAAGAAGTCCCGCAGCGATGCACGATTCTCGCTGCGCCCGAAACCGTCCGTGCCCAGCGAGACCAGTTTCCCCGGAACCCACTGCGCAATGCTCTCTGGCAGCACCTTCATGTAATCGGATGCCGCAATGAACGGTCCGGGAGCCCCCTTCAGGGTCTCAGTGATGTACGGCACCTTTGCCTTCTTTCCCGGATGCAGCATGTTCCAGCGCTCGCAGTCGTTTGCCTCGCGATACAGTTCCTTGTAGCTGGTCACGCTCCACACATCCGCCGCCACGCCGTAGTTCTTTTCCAGAATCTCCTGCGCCTTCAGCACCTCAAACATAATCGTGCCGCTGCCCAGCAGTTGCGCGCGCAGCTTCGCTTCCTTCTTTGCGGAAGCCTGGTAGCGGTACAGGCCTTTCAGAATGCCTTCCCGCACGCCCGCCGGCATTTCCGGCATGGGCAGCGGTTCATTCGTCACGGTCAGGTAATAGAAGATGGATTCGCCGTCGACGTACATCCGCTTGATGCCGTCCTGAATAATGACCGCGATCTCATAGGCGAATGCCGGATCGTAGGCCATCAGGTTCGGCACGGCGAGCGCCAGCACATGACTGTGTCCGTCCTGATGCTGCAGCCCTTCGCCTGCCAGCGTTGTTCTTCCCGCCGTTCCGCCGATCAGGAACCCGCGGCACCGCATGTCGGCCGCCGCCCATACCAGGTCCCCGATGCGCTGGAAACCGAACATCGAGTAATAAATAAAGAAGGGAATCGTGTTGATGCCATGATTGGCGTAGGCCGTACCTGCGGCAATGAGCGAGCACATCGACCCCGCCTCGGTGATTCCCTCTTCCAGAATCTGCCCGTTCTTCGCTTCCTTGTAGTAAAGGAGCGTATCCATATCGACTGGCTCGTACAATTGCCCGACGCTCGAATAGATTCCCACCTGCCGGAACAACGCTTCCATGCCGAAGGTGCGCGCCTCGTCCGGAACGACCGGCACGATCAACTTCCCGATCTCGGGATCGCGCAGCAGCTTGGCGAGCATGCGCACAAACACCATCGTGGTCGAAACCTCGCGGCCTTCGGTGCCTTTGTAGAACTCCTCAAAGTGCGACTCGGAAACCGGCTTCAGCGGGGTGGCGCGCACTTTGCGGGCCGGCATGTAGCCGCCCAACTGCTTGCGCCGCTCCTGCATGTACTTGATTTCCGCGCTGTCGTCCGCCGGACGGTAAAAGGGCGCCTTGTGCAGTTCTTCGTCGGGAATAGGAATGCCGAAGCGCGAGCGGAACATCTGCAACTCGTCTTCGTTGAGCTTCTTCTGCTGGTGCGTGATGTTCTTGCCCTCGCCCGCTTCGCCCAGCCCGTAGCCTTTGATCGTCTTCGCCAGAACGATGGTCGGCGATCCCGTGTGTTCTACCGCCGCCTTGTACGCAGCATGCACCTTGATCGGATCGTGTCCGCCCAGCCGCATGCGCGCCAGTTGCTCGTCCGAGAGATGTTCCACCATCTTCAGCAGCCGGGGATCGGTACCGAAGAAGTTCTGCCGGAAGTACGCGCCGCTCTCGACGAAATATTTCTGGTACTGCCCGTCGGTGATCTCGCCCATGCGCTTCACCAGCAGTCCATCGCGATCGTTCTGGATCAGCGTGTCCCAGTCGCCGCCCCAAATGCACTTGATCACGTTCCAGCCGGCGCCACGGAAGATCGCTTCCAGTTCCTGGATGATCTTTCCGTTGCCGCGCACCGGCCCATCCAGCCGCTGCAGGTTGCAGTTCACGACGAAAATCAGGTTGTCGAGCCGCTCGCGAGAGGCCAGCGTGATCGACCCCAGCGACTCCGGTTCGTCCATCTCGCCGTCGCCCAGGAACGCCCACACCTTGCCGCCCGTTGAGGTCTTCAGACCGCGATTCTCGAGATACTTGATAAAGCGCGCGTGATAGATCGCCTGAATCGGCCCCAGTCCCATCGAGACGGTAGGAAATTCCCAGAAGTCCGGCATCAGCCAGGGATGCGGATACGAAGAAAGTCCTCCGCCCGGCTTCAACTCCCGCCGGAAATTTTCCAGCTTCTGCTTCGGGATGCGGCCTTCAAGAAAAGCGCGTGCGTAGATGCCGGGTGCAGCGTGGCCCTGGAAATAAACTACGTCGCGGTCGCCGCTCTCGGTCGATGCGTGCAAGAAATGATTGAACGCCACCTCGTATAACGTGGCCGCGGAAGCAAAGGTGGAAATATGTCCGCCGATGCCTTCCTGAATCTTGTTGGCGCGCACTACCATGGCCATGGCGTTCCAGCGCACCAGGCTCTTGATGCGGCGCTCCATCTCCTGGCTGCCAGGAAACGGCGGCTGCTGCCGGGAAGCGATTGTATTCTGGTAGGGAGTCGTCGAAGTAAACGGCAGATTGATTCCGCCCTCGCGCCGGGCATGCAGCGCCAGTTGCTGCAAAAGGCGACCGGCACGCTCCGGTCCACCGCGCGACAACACATAATCCAGGGAATCCAGCCACTCTCGCGTTTCCAGAACTTCAATGCCATTCGTATGTTGCGTGTCAGCCACTCTAGTCTCACCCCATGGAGAAAATGCAATCTTCCATCATAAAGAATCGCAGGGATTTTTGCTGGCTTCGGCACGGTTGGTAGTGTCCTGATTAACCACAAAGGACACAAAGGAGCACGAAGGCAATCCGTTGTGGATTCACACCTTTGTGGGACTTCGTGTCCTTTGTGGTGGATGAATTTAGGGCACTTTTATGCGGAGAATGACAACGACCAGCGCCTACCGGCCAGCGACCGCTTCCACTCCGGCCACAAACGTCCTCTCGACTTCGCCGGTCGCATTCAGCACAACCAAGTCCGCGTCAGAGCCTGCCACCAAAGCACCCTTACTGGAGAGTCCGCCAATTCGTGCCGGATTCAGGCTCGCAGCGGTCACCGCCTGTTCCAGAGTCCAACTCGCGAATTGCGCCAAATTGCGCACCGCGCGATCCATAGTCAAAACGCTGCCGGCAAGTCTCCCCTCGGACGTGCACTGGCCATCGCGTACCTCGACTTCCAACGATCCCAGTTGATATACGCCCTCCGGCATGCCGGTTGCGGCCATAGCGTCGGTGATGAGCACGGTTTGTTGCGGACCTTTAGCGCGGGCGAACAGCCGCACAACGGCCGGATCAACGTGCACGCCGTCGGCAATGACGTCCGCGCTGACACGGGAGTCGGTGAGCACCGCGCCCAGGATTCCAGGGTCGCGATGGTTCAGCGGCCGCATGGCGTTGAAGGTGTGAGTGGCATGGCGCGCGCCCGCCGCAATTGCGAGTTCGGACGTTCGCAGATCGGCGTCCGAGTGTCCAAGGCTGACGCAAACGCCCCGTCGCGAAGCTTCGGCAATCACTTCCAGGGCTCCATCAATTTCCGGAGCGATGGTCATCATGCGAATTCTGCCGCGCGCCGCCTGCCAAAAGCGCTCGAAGGCCGCCAGCGTCGGCCGGAGCAGGTTCTCCGGGGGATGCACACCTCGCCGGACATGGCTGAGGAAAGGCCCTTCCAGATGAATCCCGGCTGGACAGGCCCGCGCGGCTTCTGGCGCAGTTCGTTGCTCGCGCTCCTCGATCGCGCCTGCCAAGCGTTCGAGTGCACGCAACGTTGCATCCATCGGAGCGGTGACCGTGGTCGGGTAATAGCTCGTGACTCCGTGCCGCGAGAGCAACCGCTCCACCGCTGGCAACGCCTCGACCGCATCACCCATCACGTCATAGCCGGCGCTGCCGTGAATGTGGAGATCGACGTAGCCGGGAGCAAGAATGCTGTCGCTGAAGTCGAAGGCAGTGACCCCATCGGGAACAGCCCGCGCTGTACGCGAAGCGATTTCAAGAATCTTTCCGTCCGCAACCAGCACAATGGGATTCTCGACCGTCTCCGTCGGGGTGATCAGTCTTTGTGCAGTGAACGCCAGCATAAGAAAGGTATTTGTAGATGAAGATTGTGACGGCGACGAGATTGTACCAGTCGGCCCGAGGTCGCCGGGTAGGGCAGGCGCGAAGACCACCCGCCACCGGATGTTATACTGTGAACGCCACGCTGTTGCGGTGTGGCCGTGATCCTGCCGTTCGTCGGGGAGTGGCTCAGCCTGGTAGAGCACCTGGTTCGGGACCAGGGGGTCGGAGGTTCAAATCCTCTCTCCCCGACCAATCTTTTCAAGCGGTTAAGGCTTCCTGAGCCCGAACTTCTTTGGGTGCAATGGGTGCAACTGGCAATTTCGGTGCCACAGTGGGCATGTGGAAACCGAGTCCCGCCTGTTCCGCCGTGAATCTGCGGAACTCAACATCTTCCTTCACCTTCGAGTAACCATCCGTGACGCTCTGATCGGCGTGACCAACCCAGAAGCGCAACAAATCCTCCGGCACTCGTTGCTTGCGAAGATGAGTCACACGGTATCTCCGAAAAGCATGGAAGCCGCACTTCTCGCGGCCCATCTCTCCCAAGATCTTGTGTAGGCTCCTCCGCAACACGTTTGAGCGAGCCAGCGGTGTTCCTACTGCACTTCTGAAGACGAACCCCTTACAGCGTCCGTTTAGATGATCGTGTAGCAACTCAGCCAGCGAAGTATGGATGTCCACCTTGCGGACTCCGGCCGCTGTCTTTGGCGAGTACAGCTTGCCGTTCCACATGCTGTGCCGGACACGGATCACAGAGTGTTCGATGTCCTCCACCTGGAGAGCGAAGGCCTCCTCGATCCGAAGACCTGTTCCCGCAAGCAAGGCATAGAGGACTTGATATTGTCCCTCGGCCTTCGAGATGATCGTGCTGATCTCCTCGGCCGCGAAAGCCGGAGTCCTCTGGTCCTTAACCTCCGGAAGATCCATGAAGTCATGGTTCCACTTCACTGGATAGATCTCCTCTCCCTTATCGTTGACTGCTGATGCCACCACCATCTTCACAACCTGCACGTAGTTGCTGATCGTCTTGGCGGCGAAACGCGGCTTATCCTTCTTCACTTCGGAGGCCATCTTCGCAATGAGTTCCTTCACTGCGAGGTTGTTCACCGACACAAGCGGCATTTCCCCGATCTGCGGGTTGATGTATGAGAGATAGGTCGCCCACGCATCTGCGGTACGCGGCTTGATTGGTCTCCGCTTCCGTGTTTGCACTTCTTTGAACCATCTCTCAGCTTGTTCCTTAAACGTGGTTCCGAGGTTCATGGCTTCCGCTTTGCGGAAGACTTCCTCGGAGTTTGCTCCGAACTCGGCGATGATCTCTTGCGCTCTTCGCTTCCGCTCGGACTTGTTGAGTGATCCGGGTCCGTTCACCGGGCAAATCTTCACGCGCTTGTAGTCGCGCTCGTGTTGCCCTTCAACGTCCAACCAAAACCGGACAGTCCAAACCTTCCCGTGTTGCTCGATACGGCCGTACTGACCAGACCTGCGAGACATATATCTCCTCCGTCTCTGGTCTGGTATCGCGCTAAAAACCTTATTATCCCTGGCAGGGAATTGCAACAGCGCGGGTTGCGGGCTGGCGACTGGAATCAGGAGGGGTCGTTCTTGGGGGCAGACCTCTCCGTAGACCGCCAAAGACTCGGCAGCGGAAAGAAGGCCCCCCACGCTGGGAGGGGGTATCAAACCCGAAATGTGGAGGCACTGTTCCAATCACTATCCTTAGAGACCACGTCGGTATTGCCATGCCAGGCATATCCCGTAAATGCTCAAAGCCGTACAACGAGAAATCTGAGGCGACGGAAAGCCGAATATGCGATCATGTCCAAGCCCGCTAGGAGAGGCACGGGCGTGGATCTTTCAAGGCATACATCCGTTCCAATTCCTCAAGCTCTGTACGATCCGCTTTGAAGGCAAATGCACCGATCATTGGGGCGAGCCGTGCCCAAAGATGCGGTTTACGCATGATTTGTTCGACGTACCAGCAATCGGAACACCCATGCGTTTTGCCTAACTGATACTTGATGTAGGAGCTTTCAGACCCGCAGACCTTGCAACGCAGGATGAAATGTTGTTTATGCGATCGATCCGGACCGACAAACTCCCACCCATCCGAAACGCCGTACTTGCTGGGGTCGCCCCAACCTGTTCCGTAATCCATGTCTACCTAATACTGGGTTTGCCCGCACCTTGAGATTCCGTCGTCAACGTTTCTTGATCGAGACCGTCGGATAAATGCGAACCCCACGAGATGTGCGTTTTTCTAGAAATAGCGGCAAAAAAGCAGGCTCGACACTTGAGAAATCAGTTGTAATCGCCTTATCACGGCGAAGTCGCAACCCGCAAATAACTGGTTGCATCCACTGCCCAACATTGCATCGCGGACTGCCTTTGGCAAGTTAGGATCTACTTCCCCCCAGAATCTTCCACAATCACAACGGACGGCGGCATCATCGTGCGAAGCATCTCTGCAACGCTGGCCTTGTCCTCGGGCTTGAACGGACCAGCCATAATCTGGTTCGAAGGATAATTCTTGAGTTGCTCAGCGACCCAGAACCAAGGCTCAAACCCTTGGACGATGATTTTCGCAGTACGCTGTGCCACACCGGGTAGCGTGCGGCGGTTGATGTCACCAATGTATTGAAAGCTTAAGCGGCTATGGTCAACGTCAGAAGTGTCAGTGTTCGGCCCCGCCAAGATCGAAGAGCCTCCATCTGGTGATTCGGGGGGTTGCACTTTATTGCGAAATACCAAGCCCACGGCCCCACAATC
>JAIQFZ010000130.1 GCA_020073015.1 Terriglobia bacterium
CTAGTGTAGTGCGTCATGCAGATTGACGTTTATTGAGGGAGCGGCGAGCGCGTTTCACTTTTTCCAGGATGTCGGCGGCGCGGGCGGTCCAGATGAATGGTTTCGGACTTTCGTTGTGGCGGTCGATGTAGGTACCGATAGCCATTATGAGTTCCTCCAGGTCGCGGAAGACGCCACGCCGGAGCCGATTCTGAGTCAGGTCGCGAAAGAAGCGTTCCACCATGTTGAGCCACGACGCGCTGGTGGGAGTGAAGTGCACATGAAAGCGCGGGTGTCGCGCCAGCCAGCGCTGGACCTTGGGGTGCTTATGGGTGGCATAGTTGTCGCAGATCAGGTGGAGTTGCCGATCCACCGGGATGGTCTGGTCGATCAGGCGAAGAAACTTGAGCCATTCCTGATGGCGATGCCGCTCTTGGCACAGGCCAAAGACTTCGCCGTTGGCCGCATTCAGCGCGGCAAACAGAGTGGCCGTGCCGTTGCGTTTGTAGTCGTGCGTCATGGTGGTCCCGCGTCCGCGCTTCAGCGGCAAGCCGGGCTGAGTACGATCCAGAGCTTGAATTTGGCTCTTTTCGTCGGCGCACAACACCAGCGCGTGCTCCGGCGGGTTGAGGTACAGGCCGACGATGTCTTCCAGTTTCTCCGCGAACGCAGGATCGTTGCTGATCTTGAAAGTTTCCACGCGATGCGGTTTCAACCCGTGGGCCCGCCAGATGCGCCGCACACTGGCTTCGCTGATACCGACCGCTGCCGCCATGGTGCGCGTGCTCCAGTGAGTCGCGTTCGTCGCTGGCTGGCGCGTGGTCATGGTCACAACGCGTTTCGTCAGGCGGGTGCCGATCGTGGGTTTGCGGCCGGGCCGGGGCGCGTCTTTCTCCAACCCCGCTACGCCCAGTGCGAGGAAACGCTTGCGCCAGCGGGAAACCTTTTTCGGCGTAATGGCCATGACGGCCGCAATTTCCTTGTCCTGTTGGCCGGAGGCGGCCAACAACACGATGCGAGCGCGCTCCGCCACCCGCACCGGGAGAGATCGGCTCCGAGCTTGGGATTCCAGCAACGTCCGCTGCTCCGGACTCAACGTAATGACAGGGGCTATCCGCATCCGCGATCGTCTCCTCCATCATAAGACGCACGCGGATCTATAAAGGTTGTTAGTTGTGACGCACTACACTAGCACGACGAGTGGCCTCGCACTGGTTTTTGCGAAGGGACTTATTCCTATCGCTCAGGGGGACATCGTATGCGCCATTTCTTGTTGGCTTGCGTGCTGCTATTAATCGGTGCTCAGTCGTTCATGGCCGCCGATGACGGTTTGATCGAAAGCATAGAAGCGCGCGAAGATGTGGCCCTGACCACGGATCCGACGGCCGTGTTCTGGCGGCAGGCCCGACCGGTCTACGCGGAGAAGGGGCGGCACGGCGAAATCTTAAACCGCTATCGCACCGAGATCCGCTCGCGCTGGACCAAAAAGAATCTGTATTTTTTATTTATTTGCCCTTACGAAAATTTAAATCTTAAGCCGTCGCCCAGTATTTCCAACGAGACGTTTCAACTATGGGACTGGGATGTAGCCGAAGTGTTTATTGGTTCTGATTTCCAAAATATTCGAAAATACAAAGAGTTCGAGATTTCCCCGCAAGCAGAGTGGATCGATCTCGATGTCGACCTGGCCAAGCCCCATCACGAAGATGGCTGGGTCTGGAATTCTGGGTTTGTAGTAGCCGCCCGCATCGATTCGGCGGAAAAGATCTGGTATGGAGCAATGCGAATACCTTTTTCCGCCCTCAAGAATCGTTCTTCGGCGGCGGGCCAGACGTTTCGGATTAATCTGTTTCGCAGCCAGGGTCCACCGCCGAGCCGGACTCAGGTGCTCTGGCGGCCGACAATGAGCGAAACGTTTCATGTCCCGGAGCGTTTCGGCCTGCTTCGCCTGACAAAGGAAACAACGAAGTAACAATTGCCGCGCGGCAGTTCGTTCCATCATCTGGCCCGCGGCACTAGTCGGTAGATCCCCGGCAATCTGTTTGAACCTTCTCACTATCCTTCCGTCCCAGGCGTTTCAAACATATATATCAAAACTATCGGAATATTTTCTTGCCTTTGCACTAGACAAACGAAATAGAACGATATAAATAGTAATAGTTCGATAGTTTGTTGAGCAGTCATCCTACGACTGGGAACATTCCTACCTGGCGAGCGTGCATGCCTCAATTTGACGTTGCAATAGCTGTAGACGTGAATCTCGCACCCCGGCAGACTGCCGTTGTGACTTTGCAACGAACGATACATCCTGTCCCCAGAAGGAGAATTGCCGTGAGAAATACCGCATTCGTGGTGATGTTGCTGTGTCTGATCCGCGTGGCAGTGCCTCGGATAGCGCAAGTCGATACCGGTACGGTGGTTGGAACCATCACGGATTCGAACGGCGCATTGTCGCCGAGGCCACGGTTACGGCGACTGAAATGGATCCGTTCATCACCGATGGCCCTGGATCTGCCGGTGTGATCACCTCGACAGTGATACCGCAGCGCCAGATTCAATTTGCCCTGAAGTTGGAGTTCTAGCCAGCTTGGCCGAAGTTCGAATGAATGATGAGGAGGACATGCTCCGATGCAGCGTAGAGACTTTCTAAAAAGTACGGTTGCTGTTGCCGTAGCTGCGGAACTTGGAATGGGTAAAGCGCAGGCGAAGGTTCCCGCACATAACTGGGGAAGCTATGACTTCGGCTCCGGTCCCATGGTGAACGATCGCCTCAATCAGGGCCCATTCCCTCAATACCCGCCGGATGCGGTCATTCCCACTGATGATGTGGTAATGACCACAACTTCTACCGAAGAGGTTGTGCCGAACTTTGGCAAGGGGCTGGTGACCTATATCACAGCAGACAGCGGCACGGACGAAATCAAGGCGGACAACGTTCCCCAGGCGATCGAAGACCTGGTTCGCTTTCCCTTAGGCCAGCAGCTTTACATTCGCCCCACGTGGAGGGAAGTGCAGCCGCGGCCCGGACGCCTGCAAATGCCCGACTACCTGAAGCTGGTTTTTGACCTGGCGAAGAAGAACAACAAGCGGATTGGATTGCGAATTCAGATGTGCGCGCCAGACTATACACACGATGCGGCCCTGCCGGATTTTGTCCTCGAAAAGGTGCCGAAAGTTGATCTGGTGCTTAGCGATCAGGAGAGCAGCGCTTCAGCAAAAAGATACTTGGAGAACCCGCATTCGCGTTATCAGCCTCGGTTTGACCATCCTTTTTTTCAGCAGGCATTCAAAGAGCTGGTTGGCCAGTTGGCGGCGGAATTCGATGGCAACCCGCTCATCGAGTTTATTGACACTTTCATGTATGGCTTCTGGGGTGAAGGGCATACCTGGCCATTCGGCAACAATCCTTTTCCTGATTACCTGACAGCAGAGCGGACCTGGATGAATATGCTCGAAGTTCAGCTCGAGCACTTTAAGAAGACTCCCCTGCTGACCAATACTCAACCGGACTACAGCCGGGTTGGTAATTCGGAACTAGTGGACCGCACGGTCCGCAGCAACAATTGGATTCGCAGCGACACCATTTTTATCGAAAACGAACAGATTGAAGCGCTCAGCAACCGTCCACCTTGGATTGCCGCGTTGCTTGAGCAGGGTCTTCCTGGTAAACCTCCCGATCCACACGCCGGATATGAAGGAATATCTCCGGCGGAGAACATGATCGCTCATGTGATCGATGTCGGGGCGAACTACTGGTCGCTCTGGAACTTTCACCAGATCAGCGCAAAAAATCTGATGAGCTACTACCAAGCTTACCCGGCAGCGTTCGACCGGATCAATCGCCGAATTGGTTATCGGGTGAGACCGTCTTTCATCTGGAGCTATAAGGACAGCAGTTACCTGGGGCTGATTATTGGCTTCACAAATGACGGCATCGCGGGCGTGCCGGGCGTGTTGCGGGTGACCGTGGAGGGCCAGAATGGAAAGGTGCTCACCAGCGGTTGTCTGGATGCCGGATACCCGTTGCCGGGCAAGATTCGCCAGGCACAGTTCGTGCTTCCGAACGCGACGGATTGGAAGGGATTGAAACTTAGAGCCGAGGTCGAGGTTAAGGGAATGCGCTATCCCGTGCGCTGGGCATGTCACCAGAAACTGAACGACGACGGCTCACTCACATTGCGTCTCAACCTCCGTCAGCAGGTCTAGGCAGCGGTTGTTGATGCAAAGAGGTAGGTGGATTCCGGGCATTGCGGAAACGTGAGGAGGGCACACAATGCGGCGTAGAGATTTTGTGAAGACGGGAGCACTTCTGGCAGGAGCGAGCAGTCTTCTGCGTCCGCAAATGTGGGCGGATGTACCTGACCATTTGTGGGAGGGCTATCAGTTTGGCTCGCCCCAAGTTGCCAATCGGCTCGACCAGGGGCCATTTGGCATTGACCAGGACCAAGGCTGGTTCACGATCTTCGCAACCCAGCCTTCTCGCGATCACATTCGAAATTTTGGCGCTGGGCTAGTCGGCTATACGTGGGAGGAAAACGGACCGGCGCTCCGGGTACAGTGCGGCAGGGAAACGCTGGAGCAAAGCGTGGAGAAAATGGCTTCTTTGCCATTTGTGGATGTGTTGTATATCCGGTGCGACTGGCGTGATGTGCAGACAGGGCCCGGCAAGTTGACCCTGTCCCCGGTTTGGGACATAACACTCGACACTGCCAAGCGCCACAATCTGGGAGTTGGATTCCGCATCCAGCTCTCCAGCCCGAATGTTCAACCTCAAAAGCTTTCGATGCCGGATTTCCTACATGACCGAGTGCCAATCGTAAACATCGGCCACAAATCCAGGGAACACCAACCCGGCTTCGATTTCTATGAACCACGCTACGATTCTCCGGAATTCCAGAAGGCGTTTGCCGAATTGAACGACCTTCTTTCTACTAAATTCGGTGACAATGCGCATTTGGAATACATGGATTTGATGATGTACGGATTTTGGGGGGAAGGTCACACAAACGACATCCCGAGTCCATTCCCGGACTATTTGACCGCGGAGAAGACGTTCGTACGCATGACGCAACTCCAGATCGATACCTGGAAAAAGACTTCTCTCGCGGTGAACACTGAGCCCGACATCAGCAATGTAGGCAACCGGCAAGTGCAGGACCTCGCGGTGCGTTTCGGATGCTGGCTGCGCTCGGACAGCCTGATCATGGATGAGCCGATCCAAATCGAAGCACTGGCACACCGCCCTCCCTGGCTAGCCACGATACTCGAGGATGGCACAAATCGGCATTACGTTCTCCCCGAATATGCGGACGAGGAGCAAGCTTGCTTAAGCAAGCTGCCGGCGTCGATGCTGGCATTCGTTGGACAGGACAAAGAAGTTACGCCCACGGATGACTACCCTCACCGGATTGGGGGCCCGATTAACCGTCCTTATCGCGAAAGTGCCGGTTTTCATGCCTTGGACATTGGCACCAGCTACTTTGGGCTCTGGACCGAGGCCGATAATGTTCGGCGTTATTACGAGAAGTATCCTGATTCGCTTCAGGCCATGGAGCGAAGGCTTGGTTATCGCGTGCGCCCGTCCCTGATTTGGCAGCGAAAACGCTACGACACGATGGAACTGATTTTGGGTGTTGTCAATGACGGGGTTGCCGGAGTGCCGGGAGTGCTCGGCATCTACGCAGAGAGTATGGATGGTCGCGTGAGAGCAGGAGGGAATCTCGATGCGGGCCAACCGTATGCGGGCCAGCTCCGCCAAGTCTCCATCATTCTCCCGAAAGGCATGGATGGGCAGCAGGTCAAACTGCGAGCCGAATTGGAGGTCAAGAGTGTGAAGCGCCCCGTCCGCTGGGCGTGCGAGCACCCAACCAATCCTGACGGTTCCCTCACGATTCGTCTAAAGAATGGCAGTGACTCAGGCTGGAGAAAGGGAGTATAGGTGCTTCCTTGGTTTCGTCGAAGTGAATTTGGCAGTCTCTTGGCAATTCACGATCGTGGCAAGGCCCGGTCAAAAGCGCCATCTGCTGCGTGCCGCCGTTCTTCTGTTTAGCTTCGTGTTCTGCGGCTTGATCTGGCGAAACCTTAGTTCTTTGCGAAGCTACGAGATGACTGAGTTGCTCGTTGACCGACCAGAACGTCGGTGAGTGACGGAAAGCCTGTATATCGCAGTGCGTCAGCAGACTCGGAGCGCCGGGGGTGCGCCTCTTGCGCTACGGTCGCGCTGCGCCCGGGGGGGACGGCGGAGGGGGTGCGGAATACGAGGTTGATATAGGCTTGATGACATGCCGGGCATGATGCCCGCGACTACAACGGAGTTCGCCTCTCATGCGCAAGATCACTTCGATATCATCCGTTTCCCTCCTTTTACTCGCGTCCTTTGCTTGGCCGCAGGCCACACAAACATCGGTCACTGCAAGGGAACCGAGTGTCGCTGTCGGCGGCCAGGGCGTGGTTGTTTCCGGCAAAGCTGCCGCCACTGCGGCAGGCATTAAGATTCTGGAACAGGGCGGAAACGCCGCTGATGCAGGAGCCGCCACTCTGCTGGCACTGTCCGTAACCTATGTAGGCGCGTTCTGCGTCGGAGGAGAGACTCCCATTCTGGTTTACAGCGCCGACCAGAAAAACGTGAAGCTGCTGGAGGGACAAGGGGAGGCCCCTCGCGATCCCAAAGCGATCGCCTGGTACATGGAACACGGAATCCCTGACGGTGACGTGAAGGCAGCCGCTGTGCCGGGCACCATAGATGCGGTCGTCACCCTACTGAAACTTTATGGAACCAAAAGCTTCGAGGAAGTCGTGCAGCCGACGCTCGCCATTCTGGACGCTGGCGGCCCGAGCTGGTATATCGACACCGGCAGCCGGCAGAGGATCGAAACCGGTGTGAACTGGCAGGCGGACATGGCAGTGACCTTTCGCAAATTGGTCGAGTCCGAAAAGGCCGCGAAAGGTACGCGGCAGCAGAGACTGCAAGCGGTCTCTGACCGTTTCTATCGCGGCGACATCGCCGACGCCCTAGAAGCCTGGTATATCGAAAAGGGAGGTTTCCTTCGCAGGGCGGATTTGGCCGCGCACAAAACTCCCGTGGTGGATCCGCTCAAAACCACGTACCGTGGCTACACGGTATATAAGGCTGGTCCGCTGACGCAGGGTCCTTATCTCTCACAGACGCTGCGCTTGCTGGAAGGCTTCGACCTGAAGAAGATGGGCTTCAATTCTGCGGGTTACATACACACGGTGATTGAAGCGGAGAAACTGGCTCTGGCAGATCGCGATGAGTATTACGGCGATCCGAATTTTGTGAAGGTGCCGATGCAGCAGTTGCTTTCCGATCAGTACACCGACATGCGGCGCAAGCTGATCGATCCGAAAAAGGCATCTCTCGAGCTCCGGCCGGGCGACCCTTACAATCTGAAACCAACCAAGCCACCCACAATCACCGGACCCTGGCATGGCGGAACCACCGTCATGTGTGTGACGGATAAGTTTGGGAACGTCATCGCGGCCACTCCCAGCGGCCTGTCAAGCACAGCGGGCGTGGCCGGACGCACGGGCATCATTCACGGAAGCCGGCTCAGCAGCCTGAACACGTTTGTGGGAACTCCGAACGTGATCCAGCCCGGCAAGCGGCCGCGAATTACGCTGAGCCCCACGCTGCTTTTCCATGACAACCAACCCGTGATGGCGATCTCGGTAGCGGGAGGCGACCAGCAGGATCAAGCAGCCATCCAGGTCATCCTCAACTGCGTGGAGTTCGGCATGAGTCTCGAGGAGGCGTTTAAGGCTCCCCGCTTCTCTACCACGCATCTCATCAGCTCCTTTGGTCAGGACCGTGCCAGCCTGGGCAGCCTCTCTGTGCCCGACACCCTCCCCAAAGCAGTGCAGGCCGAGTTGAGGGCTCGCGGCCACGTGGTTACCGCCAGCCACGGCGGAGTGGGTGGAGTGGCGCTGATCGGCATTGACCCCAAGACCAAGCAGGCCACAGCCGTCGGTCCGGCCGCGGGCAAAATCAATTAGACTCCCGGTACCTCGGGTGTACCGCCCGGCGCTGGCACTTGCGTAGCCGCTACAACTGGAAAGTCATGGTTCACTGACGGCCGATCATTCTTCTTTCCTTTAATCAGTTTATCAATCCCAGTCTTGTGATCCTGGCAGTGTGCGAGAGGTGTGCCTCTCTTGCGAGCTAAGGAGGAAATTTCTATGGCTCGCAGAGTTGGCAGACCTTTCCCCACGGGAAACAGGAGGCCGTCGTCAGTCTCCTCTGCACACCGTGTGGACTTGTGGAGTTTGCAGCGTCGAAGATGTGACGGTCGCACCCCGATACGCATCCTGCCTGGAAGAGGGGCAAACAGAAATTGACTGGAGCCAAGCCGACTTGTCAGCATCTATATGACCCAACTGCCGCAGATAACTTCCGATTTGCCGACAATCCATCCAGAACCGTCGAATCCGCTGCAACTTGCTGCACAGGCTATAATTGCGCGCACGCATGGCTCTCACCCCTGGCATCAAACTCGGTCCCTACGAAATTATTGCGCCGTTGGGTGCGGGCGGCATGGGCGAGGTGTATCGCGCCCGCGATACGAAGCTCAACCGCGACGTTGCGGTCAAGGTCTTGCCAGCATCGGTGGTCCACGATCGAGAGCGCATGGCGCGCTTTGAACGAGAAGCTCAAATCCTGGCATCCTTAAGCCATCCCAGCATCGCGACGGTTTATGGCAAGGAAGAGAGTGGCGATAGTCCCGCGCTCGTGATGGAGTTAGTAGAAGGGCCAACGCTCGCGGAGCGACTCCATGCGGGTCCGCTTTCGCTTGAGGACGCGCTGGCCTTTGCGCAGCAGATTGCGAATGGCCTCGAATATGCGCATGAGAGGGGTGTCACGCATCGCGATCTGAAACCGGCAAACATCAAGTTGACCTTGGAAGACAATGTCAAGGTGCTCGATTTCGGGCTGGCGAAAGTTTTTCAGACCGAAGGCTCCGGTTCAGATCCGTCCTCTTCTCCCACTTTCACCAGCGTGACAACGCAGGCTGGAATGATCGTCGGCACGGCGGCCTATATGAGTCCCGAGCAGGCTAAGGGGAAGCCGGTGGACAAGCGCGCCGACATCTGGGCCTTTGGTTGCGTGCTTTACGAGATGTTGACTGGGTGCCAGACGTTCAGCGGGGAAACTGCAACTGACACGCTGGCAGCAGTAATCCGGGCCGAGCCCGATTGGAGTGCCCTACCGCCAAGAACTCCCTCGGGGATTCGCCATCTTCTCCTCCGTTGCTTACAGAAGGATCCGAAACAGCGCCTGCGTGACATTGGCGATGCGCGAATTACTCTCGAGGAGTTGCAGAATCCAGGCGAACTGGAGCCCGTTTTCAATTCCACAACTGCTCCTAGCACGCCCATCCAGCGATGGGCAGTGTTCATCGTCGCGGCGTTTCTGGTGGCGATCGCCGGCGGCCTGATCGTCTGGCACCTCCGCCCGGCGCCTGAGCAGTTGTTGGTGAAATTCAACATTCCGATGCAGAACCAAGATTGGCTCTATGCGCGCCCCAGAATCTCGCCGGATGGGAAGAAGATCGTTTACCGCGCAGACAACCAGCTCTGGATACGCGAACTGAGCCAACTGTCGCCTCGTGTAGTTCCCGATACCACAGGAGCGATGGTTCCTTTCTGGTCGCCTAACAGCTCGGAGGTGGCGTACTTTAAGGACCAAAGACTTTGGAAGGTTCCAATCTCCGGGGGAGGCGCCACCGCGATCACTGCCTTCGACGGCTCTCTTTCAGGTGGGTGCGGCGCCGACTGGGGGCCAAACGATGAAATCATCTTCACCACCGGGCAGGACGCAGTTTACGGAGTGTCTGCCAAGGGCGGCTCTCCTCGGGTCATCATCGCGCCGGACAGGCATATGGAACTAGATCTTCATGACCCGCATTTCCTGCCCGATGGCCGAAGCATCTTGATTGTGCCGCATGTCTTTGCCGGAGGACCGGATTCGATTGAAGTTTTCACAGGCGGTGCGCGCAGACAACTTCTTCGCGTGGAAGGCACGCGGCTGATGGAGCCGGTTTATTCGGCGACCGGCCACATTCTCTTCCGCCGCGAAGGCGACCGGCCCGGACTATGGGCGGTCCCATTTTCTCTTTCTAAACTTCAGGTCACGGGCGATCCTTTCCTTATCGCTCCGGATGCGGGAACTCCCACCCTTGCCTCGAATCAGACCTTGGCCTTCCTGGATCATGTTGAAATCAGTCGGTTTCAGCTTGCGTGGATTGGTGCCTCCGGGAAGATGTTGAAAGCCGTGGGATCACCCGAACTCATTTTCTACGATCCCCAAATTTCTCCCGACGGACGTTTGGTCGCGGTCTCGACGCGCCGGACTGGCAAGCTGGGCATTTGGATCCTAGATATTGTGCGCGGCACGTTGAGTCCGATCTCTTCCGGGAATGGGGCCATGCGTTTTCCAGTTTGGTCGCCGGACGGGAGGTCGCTAGCTTACGTCAGTACCGGCGCTGTCAAGATTGGAGAGCAGCAGTTGGTCCGCGCACGGGCCGACTCAAGCGGAGAGGAGGAGGTGCTCGGAGAGGGGACGGACCCTGCGTACTCCCCCGATGGGAAGAGCCTCTTCTACGCTGTGGGCGACAAGACCAAGGGCTTTCAACTTCGCCTTATGCAACTCGAAGGTGACCACACGTCGCACACCCTCTACTATTCGAATGCGCGACTCTCCAACCCAGTTCCTTCTCCCGATGGCCTGTATTTTGCTTTTGTCTCGGCGGAGTACGGCCGAGAAGAAGTCTATGTGAAGCCGGTCTCGGGTAAAGAGGGAAAGATGCAGGCCTCGAACAACTGGGGAAGCGCTCCGCACTGGAGTAAGGCAGGAGACCGCCTTTTCTATGTGGAAGGAGCGGCTATTGTGGAAGTTGGGGTCCGTAGTCATCCTGTATTGACTCTTTCCGCGCCTCACAAACTGTTAACCATATCGAGCGACCTCAAAGGGGATTACGGATACGACATGACCGCCGACGGGCAACGTTTGCTTTTCGTGAGCCGCGCCGATGTAAACCAATCGGCGCCCGTGAACCTCACAGTGGTTCAAAATTGGTTTGCCGAGTTCAAGGACAGGCAGAAGCAATGACACTTACGACGGGCACGAAACTGGGTCTCCACCAAAACGAGGAGCGTCATAACAATGGCCAGAGGCCGAACACTGGTTCCGCCCGAACGACGCGCAATCCGGAAGTAATGCCTTCGGATTGGTCCCGATAAACGCGCATGGGGCCGTGCATTTTCCCACCCATCTGATCCCGGAAATTGTGGCGCCATGCCGACTCCCAAGGAACATCATCCGTTCTGAATGGGGATGAGCTGAAACCCGAGTTGAGCGGCTTGTCTGCGGAGCCGAAGCGCGCGTTTTAGAGCTTCTTCATCGCAGCGGTGAAAGACACTCTCGTTGTAGGCTTCC
>JAIQFZ010000131.1 GCA_020073015.1 Terriglobia bacterium
CTAGCTGGTCGGTGCCAATCTTCTCGGAATAGAACATGGAGTCCGTTACGCGTCCGGAGGAATGGTCGCCGACAATCACTGCCTTTTTGCGCAACTGGAAATGGCGAGCGAACATCTCGGCGGCGCTGCCCGTCTCGCTGTCGATGAGGATGTACATCGGCATGTCATAGTGAGGGCGCCGTGGTTTGATGACCAACTGCTCGTCCTTCTTGCGGCCCTTGATATCACCCATGACCACCGGGTCACTTTCGAAGTTACCCGCAAATGCTTTCAGGGTGTCCACGGCACCTCCACCGTTGCTGCGGGTCAACACCCACAGGCGATTACACTCAGAACCTGGTTGTGAGTGTAACCGCGATGTTACGCCAATAGTCACCGATTTCGGAAACCCGCTTCCACATTGACCAGATCCGGCGTTGCAGGATCATGAGGAGCAGCAGAATCGTGAGTCCTGTCAGATTCCTGCAGAGAACCGGCTTTAGAGGTGCACACCAGACACGACGATCCCGGCAGATCTGTCGTCTGCAGGCAAGACTCAACACGGAAGTAACTACGTGCCAATGCGAAACCGGGTCACAATGTGGAGGATGTACGGAGGGCGGCCGGCCGATTCGCGGGCTTCTGAAAAGTGAGTCCTCCGTCACAAATTGCCATAAAACATAAGGTTTCACAGAGTGACCATCCGGCCACTTGAGTGGACGTTTGGATTTGAAGAATTGCCATTTCGGCCCGGACAACTAACTCCGGTCCGAATTATTGCAGGAACTGGAAAAGCAAAAAGAGAAACGAAGCCTTAAATGAAAATCAGACTGTCGTGGATCATTCTGGCCCTGGTGCTTCTTCTAATAGCGCCGATCATTATGCCCCGGCTGAGATATTGGATTCCTTCGTCATCCGGCACTTCCGAACAGGCTCGGGCGGAGCAGTCAACTCCCGAAGCCACCGTGAAGGCCATGTTCCAAACGACGGATCAGGGAGGGCAATCAGAGAACCCCCACAACGTGATCATTGACCGGCTCGATTACGCAGACATGCTTCGGGGAACGGACATGACGGGGGAGGAGCAAGAGTTTACCGCCCTGTTTTGGGACAACCAGCGTAGCGCGATCATCTATGCTATTTTGAGGCACGCCTTGACGACATCGGCGAGCATAACGGCCAGCGACGTCAAAGGCGATTCCGCAGTCGTCAGCGTGGCAGCGCGAGTTATTCAGGGCTCGGATTGGGTGGACTACACCTGCACGGTTGAACTGAAAAAACGAGGGCCCAACTGGTACGTGTACGAACTGAGATCTCCGCGGATCCCGAAGGGCTTCTACCACGGATACCAGCTGCGGCAGGAGTTCCCGTTACACCAACTACCTGAAGATGATTCCTGATAGTTCCATTCCCCTATCCCATCAACATCCCGCCGTTCACATTCAGCACGTGCCCGGTGATGTAGGACGCTTCCTCTGACGCCAGAAAGCACACCGCATGTGCCACGTCGGCCGCCGTCCCTACACGCCCCAGCGGAATCATTTTCACCGCGTTCTGCTTGAATTCCTCGCTCAGGCCGGCCGTCATGCTGGTCTCGATAAACCCCGGCGCCACGGCATTGCAGGTAATGTTGCGCGACGCTACCTCTCGTGCCAGGGCCATCGTCAGCCCGATCAATCCGGCTTTCGACGACGCGTAATTTGCCTGCCCCGCCTGCCCGATCTGCCCAAACACGCTGGTGATGTTGATGATCCGTCCCCAGCGCTGCTTGAGCATGGAGCCGATCACCTGCTGCGTCGACAAGTACGCAGCGGTCAAATTCGTGTTGAGGACCGCGTCCCAATCCGCCCGCTTCATGCGCATCACCAGCTGATCGCGCGTGATGCCCGCGTTATTTACCAGGATGTCGATCTTGCCGAAGTGGGCGAGCGCCGCTTTGATGCCCGACTTGATCTGCTCTTCCTCAGCCACGTCCATCGCAAAAACCGCTGCCTTCCCTCCCGCGGCCGCGATTTGCCCGGCCACGTCCTCCAGTTTTTGCTGGTTGCGCGCCCCTAACGCCACACTCGCACCTTGCCGGGCCAACGCCAACGCACATGCCTGTCCGATCCCTTGTGATGCTCCCGTTACCAGCGCGACTCGTCCCTCGAGTTTCATCGAAGCTCCTTAAGGAAACCGGAAATTATAAATCTCCAGACAGGCAAACCGTAGCGCCGCCGCCCCTGTGTGGCGCGGACACTCTTGTCCGCGTGCCGGCATCATTCGCACCGCATGCTGGCGCGGACAGGAGTGTCCGCGCTACACGCTTGCCGGCAAGGTGCCGGCGCTACCTCGCTCCTTCCCGAAACAAATACCTCAGCAGCGGCGGCGCCAGGATCGTGGTCACGGCGGTCATGAACACGACGATCGCATACGTCGGCTGGGTTACGATCTGCGCATTCAAACCGGCCAGCGCCACAATGAGGGCGACCTCGCCCCGCGGCATCATGCCCACGCCCACCGTCAGCGCAGGGCGCCATCCCCTGCCCTTGAGCGGCAAGGCGCAGCCCACGACTTTCGACAAAATCGCCAATATCGAAATCACGAGCGCCGTTTTTAGCACGCTGCCCGTGAATAGCCCAATGTTCAATCGTGAACCAATCGAAAAGAAGAAATACGGCGCCAGAAATTCCAAGATGGCATGCGCCTTCGGCGCCAATCTCCATCTGGGAGCGTAGTCCGCAAACATCAGCCCCGCAAAAAATGCACCGATGATCGCCGCCATCCCGATCTTGGCCGCCAGCCACGAGAGCAGCAGGCACAAGATCAGTGCCGTCGCCAGCGGTGCGTTTTGGATCGAGAGCCGGTCGACTCCACCTTGCATCCGGTGCACGATGCGCGGCGCCACAAGAATCATAAACAGGGCAAACGCCGCCGCTTCCCCAATCAAAATGCCCAGATGCAACCACTCGATGCCACTCCGATTCGCCAGCCCAGCGACCACCGCCAGTAACACCATCCCCAGGATGTCGTCGAACACCGCGGCGCCGAGGATTACTTTGGCAAGTTCCGAGGACAATACCTTCAAATCCGCCAGCACGCGGGCCGTGATCCCCACACTGGTGGCTACCATCGCGGCGCCCACGAAGATTGCCTCGGTGGTGGCGTCGCCCGTCAGCTTCATGTAGCCAAAGCCGAGCACGAAGGGCGCTACCACGCCCGCCGTCGCTACCAGGAGAGCCGTCCGCCCGACCCGAATCAAGTCCCCGGGGCTCGTCTCCAGACCGGCGTTAAAAAGGACAAAGATCGCCCCAATCTCGGCAACCGAGTAAATGGTGTCGTTGGCAGGAATCCAGTTCAGGGCGTACGGACCCAGCACAACCCCGGCCAGGATCTCCCCGAGCACCGCCGGCAGGCCCAGGCGCTCAAACAACTCTCCAACCACTTTGGCGGACAGAAAGATGACAAACATCGCCAGCAAGAGAGTCTGGGGAGCGTGATCCATTGCCAGACGAGCATAGAAATAAGCTCGTTCTCATGCAAGCTAAACCGGGTGTGTGACCTTCCGTTTCGCACCCGGGTCCATGCCCTCTTCGCGGTCACCCACAGTAAAGTTGGCGATCCACTGGCCGATGTTCGCTAAGGAGGTTACTCGCCTGCGGAGTCGCGGGGATCATTTGCTTGACCGCGGCGGGTTGCCGGTTTGATCGGTCCGAGGGCTGGAGGATAGGGAATGAAAAACCTGAGTATAAGAATGAAGCTGACCGCCGGGTTTGGAGTCGTTCTCCTTTTGCTTGGCACGGTCGGCTTCTTTTCCTACACCACGATCAGCCAGTTGTCTGGCATGTCTGGCCAGGTCGATGAACGGGGAATGAAAGTCGAGAGGTCCTATGCCATCGAAGCGGCCATCGAACAACAGACCGCAGGGGTCCGCGGATTCCTTCTCGCCGGAGGCGAAGACCTCCTCAAACAAGATGAAAACGGAAAGAACCAGTATCACGAAGAGCTGACAATCCTGCTCAACACCGTCGGCACCGACGCGGGTAAGCGTGCCCTCTCTGAGATTCCGCGCGCCTACGATGCGTATCGCTCGGTGCTGGACCTGGAAGTCCAGCTGCGACGTGCGGGCAAAACCACAGACGCGACTAGTCTGGCGTCTTCGGCCCACACCTCGGAGCTGCGCGGCGAGCTGCGCAAGGCTGTCCACGACTTCATCCTGGATCAGCAGCAGAAGAAAGGCGAGGTTTTGAAGCAGCAAGCCGCGATCGAGAAAAACGCAGGGATCTTCGTCGCCGCGCTTTCTCTGGCGGCCCTGGCCTTAGGCACCGTAGCGACCTTGTTCCTCTCCCGCTCTCTTTCGGCACGGGTCGCCTCCATGGTGCGCATGATGCAGGAGATCGCTAGCAACAATCTGGGCGTCGACGACATTCCGGTCACCTGCGAAGACGAACTTGGTCGCGCCAACCGTGCCCTGAACATCATGAAAAACAATCTGCGCGCCATGATTCAGTCCATCGCGCAGACCGCCGAACATCTCGCCAGCGCCAGCGAACAGATCTCTTCCTCGGCCGCCGAGCAGGCGCAAAGCGCCGAAACTCAGAAAGACCAGGCTTCCCAGGTCGCCACGGCCATGCAGGAAATGTCTTCCACCGTGCAGCAGGTCTCGGAAAACTCCAATCGCGCCGCTGAAGCGTCCCGCCAGGCCGCCGAAACGGCTCTCCACGGCGGAGGTACGGTCGACGAAACGCTCGCGAAGATGCGGATGATTGCCTCCGCCGTCAGCGGGACCGCCAAGAAGGTCGAAGAACTCGGCAAGCGCTCCGACGAAATCGGACGCATTGTTGGCGTCATCGATGACATCGCCGATCAGACCAATCTCCTCGCCCTCAATGCTGCCATCGAGGCCGCCCGCGCCGGCGAACAGGGCCGCGGCTTCGCGGTGGTCGCTGACGAGGTTCGCAAACTCGCCGAACGGACCACCAGCGCGACCAAGGAAATCGCGCACATGATCAAGAACATTCAGGACGAGACTCGTCTCGCCGTCACCGCCATGGAAACCGGGACGCGGCAGGTCGAAGAGGGCGTCACCAGCACGGCCGAAGCCGGCAAGTCACTCAAGCAAATCATCGACATGGCGGAGCAGGTCGGCGAAATGATCACCCACATCGCCACTGCCGCCACCGAGCAAGCCAGCGCTTCCGAACAAGTGAACCAGAGCATGGACCAGATCGCCCTCCTGATCCACGAGTCGGCGGCCGGCTCCCAGGAAGCGGCCAAAGCCTGTCAGCACCTCTCCGGACTCGCCCTCGATCTGCAAAAAATGGTGAGCGATTTCCAGTTGGGCCAAGTCAAGCCCCACGGCGGGGTGGAACAGGCCCCCACGAATCCGGCAAGAGCGTGGGCTGCGTCCGCCCACTGAAATGCATCCGTGTTTTGGTGGTTGAGCCTTCGCTGAAACAGGAGGAACGACGTGGAAGGCAAGGACAGAACCAACGCCGCCCCGTTTGACCAGCACCAGGGTCCGCACGACCTGATGCAACTGGTCGGCTTTCATGTGGCCGGCGAGGAGTTCGGACTGGAAATCCTGCGCGTGCAGGAAATCATCCGCCTCCAGCCCCTCACCCGTGTCCCCAACTCGCCGGCTCTGGTTGCTGGCGTGATCAACTTGCGCGGCAAGGTCATCCCCGTCATCGCCCTGCGGAGATGCTTCGGCCTCGAAGACCGTCCCCACGACAAGCAAACGCGCATCGTGGTGGGCGAGGTGAACGGCAGCGTCCTCGGCTTCATCGTCGACTCCGTGTCCGAGGTCCTGCGCCTCCCGGTCGAGACCATTGAGCCGCCACCACACCTCGGCAAGCGCGAACGCGAATACGTTTCCGGGGTCGGCAAACTCGACGACCGTTTGCTCATCCTGCTGGACCTGGATCGCCTGATGTCGGACGCCGAGAAGGCCTTGGTCCAGGCTGCAGCACATTGAATGTTTTGCGTCAGGAAAAATTTGTGAGCGACGACTTCCTCAAAGATCCCGAGTTGCTGCAGGATTTCGTGGTCGAGTCCGAAGAAGCGCTCCAGGGCATGGACCAGGACATGGTGGCGCTCGAGTCGGCCCCGAACGATGCCGACCTGCTCAACCGCATCTTTCGCGCCATCCATACCATCAAGGGCACGTCCAGCTTCCTTGGCCTCGATCCCGTCGTCCAGCTGAGCCACCGCACCGAAGATGTGCTCAATGCTCTCCGGCACGGCGACTGTCGTCTGACCCGGCGCATGATGGACGCCTTGCTCGGTGCACGCGATCAACTGGGGCGCATGCTGGCAGACTTGCGCAACCGGCAGGTCCGGACGTATTCGCTCGATGATCTTCTGAACGAACTGGAACTGGTGCAGAAACCGGCCGGGGGCCCGCTCACGCTGGGAGAGATTCTGGTTGCCAACGAGATCATTCCTCCCGAAACGCTTCAGTCCGCCCTCGCGGAACAGGCAACCCAGACTGAGCCGAAGAAACTCGGTGAGATTCTGGTGGAAAAGGGGGCGGTGACGCCGGTTCAAATCGGGGAAGCGCTGTCTCACCAGCGCCTGGCGATCGAAACGCAATCGGACGCCAAGACCATGCGCGTGGATGTTCGCAAGCTGGACGAACTTATCAACCTGGTGGGCGAACTCGTGCTCGAACGGAACCGCCTGGCTCGGCTCAGTCACGATTTCTCTGCCGGAATCGTGGACCGCAGCGCCCTCGCAACGGCCCTTGGAGAATCCACCGCCCGCCTCAGTTTCGTGACCGAGGAGCTTCAGATCGCTGGCCTGAAGACGCGCATGATGCCCATCGAGTCCGTATTCCGCAAGTTCCCGCGTCTGGTTCGTGACGTCGCCCGCTCCGTGAACAAGCAGGCCCAGCTGGTGCTTGAAGGGCAGGACACCGAAATCGATAAGACCATGGCCGAACTGATCGCCGATCCGCTCGTGCACCTGGTGCGTAACGCCCTCGACCACGGGATCGAACTGCCGGAAATCCGCGAGAAGGCAGGGAAAGCGCGCGCAGGCACCATCCGGCTGGAAGCTTCCCAGGAAGGCGACCAGATTGTCATCCGCATCTCGGACGACGGCGCCGGCATCCACCCCGATCGCATTCTTGCCAAAGCTCTGGAGAAGGGAATGGTGTCCGCCGATCGTGCCCACGCTCTCACCAAGCGCGAGATCCTGGACTTTATTTTCCTGCCCGGGTTCACGACCGCGCAAAAAGTCAACGACCTATCTGGCCGCGGCGTCGGGATGGATGTGGTCCGTTCCAATCTCCAGAAACTGAATGGCGTGGTGGACCTCGAAAGCGAAGCGGGCCGGGGCACGACCTTCCGCCTTCGTGTCCCACTCACACTCGCCATCCTGCCTGTGCTTCTGGTCGAAGTCTCGGAAGAAATCTATGCCCTGCCTCTGCGTTCCGTGCTTGAAACGGTGCGCATCCGCCCCAGCGAAATCCATTGCATCGAAGGCTCCGAGGTCCTCCAACTGCGCGGCGAAACCATCGCCTTGCTACGTCTCGGAGAAATCTTCGGCCTGCCTAACGCCCGTGAGTGCGCTCAGAAGGTCGTGATCCTGGGCATCGGCCGACGCCGCATCGCGCTGCTGGTCGATCAGTTGATTGGCCAGGAATCCACGGTCATTAAGCCCCTGGGAGCTTATTTACACGGCAGCGCCCAGCTCGCCGGCGCCACCATCAGCGGCGACGGACGAGTGCGCCTCGTCCTCGATCCCGCAGGCCTGCTGGCTACGGCCTCGTCTCTCGCACAAGGAGCGCGCGCATGAGCGCCGGCACCGTCTCCGCGCATGCCCAGCCCGCCGCGATCGACCCCTACCTGTACCGGATTCGCGATCTTGTCTATCGGGCCGCCGGCATCTTTCACCCCGATACCAGACTCTGCCTCCTCGCCGACCGTTGCGGCCGCCGCATGAAGGAGTTGCAAGTTAGAACCCTGGGCGACTACCTGGAGCGGCTGACACAACCGGGCGCCGACCGCGATGAGATGGTCAAGCTCCTCAACGAGGTCACCATCGGCGAAACCTGCTTCTTCCGCAACCAGCCCCAACTCGATGCCCTCAAGTCCATCGTTTGGCCCCGCATCATCGCTGCCGTTTCCACCACTGCCTCCCGAAAACTGCGGATCTGGAGCGCCGGATGTTCCACCGGCGAAGAACCCTACACCCTCGCCATCATGCTCCTCGAGGCAAGCCCCGCCCTGTTCAAGGGTTGGACCTTCGATATCCAGGCGACCGATCTCAATGAGCGCTCCCTGGAACACGCTCAGGCCGCCATCTACGGCGACTACAGTACCCGCAACCTCACGCCTTACATCCGTCAGAAATACTTCATCCCGGTCGACGACCGCTTACAGGTCAACCCCGCCGTCCGAAAGCTCGTCACTTTCTCGCGCGTCAACCTGCTCGACAACACGCGCATGTCCCTCCTGAAAGACATGGACCTGATCTTTTGCGCCAACGTCCTCATCTATTTCGATCTGAATTCCAAGCGCACCGTGATCCGCCACTTTTTCAACAATCTTCTCTCCAACGGATATTTTTTTCTGGGCCATTCCGAGTCTCTCTACGGGGTCTGTGACCAGTTCAAGCTGGTTCACTTCCCCTCCGCGACCGCTTACGTGAAAGTTCAACCTCAACCTGCACGGAAGTGAAACTTATGACCAGTCTCAACCGCGAACTCATCCTCAAGAAACTGGCGAAGGCGGACCGCCTCCCCAGCCTGCCTGCTGTGGTTGGCCCTCTGCTCCAATACCTACGGCAGCCCATCGATTCTCTCCAAATCAACGAGGTCACTCGCCTCATTTCCCAGGATGAGTCCTTGACGGCCCAATGCCTGCACCTTGCCAACTCTCCCCTGTTTGGCTTCCGCGGCACCGTCGAGACCGTTCGCGGGGCCGTCCTCAACCTCGGCATGCGCCGCATGCAGGAGATCGCCACCTCCTGCTGCCTGATCAACCTCACTCCCAAGGATTGCCCCATGGATCCAACCGTGCTCTGGGAGCACGCTCTGGGCGTCGCTTTGGCCAGCCGTTACTTCGCACGAGCCGTTGCCTTCCCCGATCCCGATAAAGCCTATCTTGCCGGCCTCCTCCATGATTTCGGCGTGGTCATGAGTCTCTGGGTCGCTCCGAAGGAATTTGCTCAGGCGTTCACCCAAGCCACCTCCGGACACATCCCCCTCATCGAAGCCGAGCAGGAAATTCTGGGTATCTCACACCCCGAAGTCGGCCGACTGCTCGGCGAAAAATGGCACATGCCTCCCGACTTGGTCCAGGTCATCGCTTTCCACCACGATGTGGAAAAGGCGACCGCGCACCGCGCCCTGGTTGCCCTCATCGCCCTCGTCGACTTGCTCTGCCGCATGAGCGCGGTCGGCTACGGGTACCCGGAAGACCGTCAAGTCGACTTTTGCCAGGAGCCGGCGTTTCGCGTCTTGCTCGCCGAATGCCCCACCCTCACCATGTTCGACTGGGAGCGCTTTACTTTCGAAATGGAGGCCTACCTGGTCGAAGTGCAGCGCCTGGTCAATCTCGTTTACCGGCGATCATGAACCCCTCGACTTCCAATTCGCCGGTCAAAGTGCTGATCGCTGATGACAGCGCTTTCATGCGCACCGCCCTCTCGCGCATGGTTCAGTCCGACGATTCCCTGTGCGTGGTCGGGACCGCCCAAACTGGTCCCGAAACGCTCACCCAGATCGACCGGCTCCAGCCCGATGTCGTCACCCTCGATATCGATATGCCTGGCCTCAGTGGCCTCGAAATCCTCAAGCGCGTCATGCACGATTCACCGCGCCCCGTCATCATGATCAGTTCCCTGGCTCAGGAAGGAGCGGAGGCGACTCTCGAAGCCCTGGAGCTGGGAGCCTTCGACTGCCTCGCCAAGCGTCTCAACTACGGTTCCCTGGACATCGTCAAAGTCCAGGACGAACTCGTCGACAAGATCAAGGCCGCCGCCCGCTCCTCCAAGGATGCTCGGGATGCTCGCCGTCGCTCCCTGCGAGCCAACCATCCGCCCAGTCCGCCTGCGCCTTTTCTCAGTCTGAGCGCGCCATCGGTGGTTGCCATTGGAACCTCTACTGGTGGCCCCAAAGCCTTGCAGGAAGTCCTCCCCACGCTGCCCGCTGACTTGCCCGTCAGCGTCCTCATCGTGCAGCACATGCCCGCGGGATTCACTGGCCCTTTCGCTCAGCGCCTCAACAACCTCTGCCACGTTCACGTGCAGGAAGCGGAAGATGGCATGGTCCTCACCCGCGGCCACGTCTACCTGGCTCCTGCCGGACAACACCTCACCGTTCGCCGTCGCTCTCCCGCCGAGGTGGTTTTGCAGATCTCTTCCACCCCCAGCGACGTCGTCCACATCCCGTCCGTCGACGTCATGATGCTTTCCGT
>JAIQFZ010000015.1 GCA_020073015.1 Terriglobia bacterium
GGCGGGACAGGAGGGCATCGACCATCTGCTGCATGCCTTCTTTCAGGGAAGTGAACAGCGGAGGCGCGGGACGATTGGCTGCTCCGGCCATTTTCTTGCGCGCGGCCAACATGGCGCGTCCCAGGCTGCCGTGCTTGGCTTCCATTTCCGCGAAGCGCGCCAGCACTGCGCGCACGCTGAGCTGCGATGCTTCGCCGCCGTAGACGCCGGAGAGCAGCGGGTCGGCGAGGCGATCAACCATTTCGGGGCCGTAGTGACGTTCGACCATCTCGGCTACTGTTTCGTCCGCGGAGGCTTTGTGCGGGGGGTGAAACCATTCGGCAGCCATCCGCATTTTCGTGCGCAGAGAAAACAGCGGCGAGAACACGGTGGGCAGGATTTTCGTGGGCACCATGAACATGAGCCCGTCGGGCATTACAACCAGCTTGCCTTTGGTCAGAATGTAGGTCTTGCGCTCGGAGTCGTTCGAGCCGATGAGTTGGTCGCCCAATCCGATCTTCCGGCAGAGGTCGGCGGCCCAGGGTTTCTCGGTGATGAAGGAGTCGGGACCGGCCTCGACCAGGCAGCCTTCGACGCGGTCGGTGACCAGCACGCCGCCGAGACGCGGGCATGATTCGAACAGGACGTATTCGACGGGCGCGCCAGCGTGGCGACTTTCTTCGAGCGCGAACGCGGCCGAGAGGCCGGAGATGCCGCCACCGATGATGGCAATGCGTTTGGTCATTAGGCCCTGGGTTCTCCAGTCGGGTGAAAAAGCATTCCCTGTGTGACCGTCTGACCGCAGCGGCTAAAGCCGGGGCTGAAACGGGCACGTAATCGCAGCGCTGAAGCGCTGCGCCACCCAAAATCATGCAACTCTGCGTCAGGCCACACGCTACGTGCTGATTGCTGTCAAACGGCTGCGGACCACTGCTGCCAACGCCGCGGTCAGCGTCTGCGATCCGTTCAACGATTCCGCGCGCCACAGGCGCATGCCTTCTTTTTCTGCAAACTGCTTGAAAGCGATGTCGATGTCGTAGAGAACTTCTACGTGATCGCACAGAAATCCGACGGGGTGAAGAAAGACGCCGCGATGGCCCTTGGCCTTCAAATTCAAAATTGTTTCTTCTACGGTGGGGCCGATCCACGGTCCACCCGACATACCCTGACTTTGGAAAGCAAACACCCAATCTCCCGCCGCGAGCCCCTCCTCTTTTGCCACCAGCGCGGCGGTTTCTTTCGACTGGGCTTCGTAGGGATCGCCTTCAATGATGGTGCGCTGTGGAACGCTGTGGGCAGTGAAGATTACAGGTAACTTCGCTCCGCTTTCGGCACACGCCTTCTCCCAGCCCGAGCGCAGTCTTTCGGCGAACGCTTTCGCGAGCAGCGGCTGATCGTGCCACTCATCGACGAAATCCAAGGCGAACGGAACGTTGCCCTCGCCGACCACGGCGCGGCGGTAGAGGCCGACGCTGGTGCGCGAATTTCCAATTCCGCATACCGGCAAAAACGGGCAAGCGCAGCGTCTTCGCCAGTTGGTCAGCCTGCACCAGCGTCCAGCAGGAGAGCGGCGAGAAACCGATCAGCGAATAACGATGGCGAATCTCTTCCACCACTTGCGGCGGCAAGGGACGGCCACCGGTGACGGAGCCGAGGAATTCTGGAACCTGGCCGGGGTTCTCCGGGCTGCCGTGCGCGAGCAGAAGCACGGCAGTTTTGGAAGGCGAGGCAGCGAACGAACTTATCTGATTCGCGCAATAGCACTGGCCGCCAAGGCCCAGCGGGCATGGGGTCATTTCCTGAACTCCGCCGAGTGCTCGCGGATGAAATCGCAGAGCGCTTTTACATTGTCCACGGGAGTTTCCGGAAGGATGCCATGGCCTAGATTAAAGATGTGGCCGGGCCGTCCAGCCGCGCGGCGCAGGATGTCTTCGGCGCGCGGCTTGAGTACCTTCCAGTCGGCGAACAGCAGCACGGGATCAAGATTGCCCTGCACCGCTCCTTGGAAGCCGAGGCTCTGCCATCCGGCGTCGAGCGGAATGCGCCAGTCGAGGCCCACGACCTCGGCTCCAGTTTCTTTCATCGAAGGCAGCAGAGTGGCGCTGTCGGTGCCGAAATAGATGATGGGGACACCGGTTTTTTGCAGGCGGTTCACCAGGTCGGTCGAGTGAGGCAGCACGTAGCGGCGGTAGTCTTCGACGCTCAGGCAGCCGACCCAGCTGTCGAAAATCTGGATCGTGTCGGCGCCGGCGCGGACTTGCTCAGCGGAGTATTCCGCGGTTACGGAGACCAGCTTCCGCATCAACTCATTCCATGAATCGGGTGCGGAGTACATCATCTTCTTGGTGAAGACGTAGTTGCGCGAACCGCCCCCCTCGATCATGTAGCTGGCGAGCGCGATGTCGGCGCGCGTCCGCACGGGCTTTTCGATCTTCGGCCCCTCGCCGGCAGCGAAGTGAAACGGCAGGCCCATGACTTCGAGGGGAAGAAGCAGATCGGCGAAGATGATAGCCGCATCAACCTTGAGGATCTCGGCGGCTTCGATGGTGACCTGCGCGGCCACTTCCGGTTTCTTGCAGATCTCAATCAGAGAATATTTCTTGCGGACGGCGCGATACTCCGCCATGTAGCGGCCGGCCTGGCGCATCAGCCAGATGGGCGTGCGTTCGGTAGGCTGGGCTTTGGCGGCCCGCACGAAGAGAGAATTGGGGGCGGACATGAAGCTTCCAATTTAGCATTTTCGCGGGTGAATCGGCTGCGCCTGGCGGATTCCTCCGGAGTCGGATTGGAAGATAGGGTCGCTACGACGTCGTAGAGCGCAGTGACCGACCTGGCTCAGCTTTCATACCATTGCGGATAGTACATGCCGCCAGCAGATTCCGGACGCTGACGCGATCCGAATACACCCGAAAGCATGAGAGGAACGGTTCGTTGCACGATGTGACGGGTAATCCTGCGGCGGCGGGAATTACGCGCGAAAATTCCCTTCAACATTCTGCGTGCACGCGGCCAAGGCCAGCAAGCCAGGTAACTCCACGCCACCGCTGACGTGAGTCTCGCCTGAACCGCGTCTCCATTGGGCCGTGGAAGAAAATCGAACGTCCGGAACCTTTGTCCTGTCGGGTCCCACATGTTCGAACGCCAATAGGGCGTTCCGGGTAGCGGGGTCAGGGGAATAAAAAAAACTTCGTCCAGCGGCAACTGATGGGCGTGGCGGAACAGCGATCGGACGCTTTGCGGTGTGTCCCCTTCCAGGCCATAGATGAAGGTGCCCACCGTGAAAACGTTCGGATGTTTCTCGTCCAACATCTGCAATGCGCGAGCCGGTTCGCCGGCGAGGTCGCCCTTCCCGAGACGAGCGAGATCCTCCTTAGCAACGCGCTCGATGCCCAGGTACAGTTCATTGAGTCCGGCGTCGCAGCAAACCTGCAAGGCCCCAGAAGCCTGATCGCGCAGCAGGTAGTCGGCACGCACCCAGGCGCTTTGGCCGATGGAGCGGCGGTCGCGCAGCAAAAGTTCCGCCAGCTCGCTGGCGACGTTCGGATCGGCATTGAAGCAAGGGTCCACCCACCCGAGATAACGCCGGTGGTACCGATCCATGAGTTGTCGGACCTCTTCGAGCAGCCGCTCCTTGGACTTGACGCGCAGACAGGGGACGGGGTGGTCCGTGGGAAAGCGCCCCATCTGTCTCCATAGAACACAGAACTGACACCCGTGCGAGCACCCGCGCCCCAATTCTATGGCCGCCAGAGCCGGATGATTCCGGCTGCTGTGCCCATAACGTTCGATCGGCAGCAGGTCATAGGCGGGAAATGGCAGCCGGTCAAGGTCCGCGAGCAACTTCCGCCATCCCGTGAAGACGACCTCCTCACCATCGAGAAACGAGATCCCGGCCACATTTCGGAGTTCGTCCGCCTTGCCCTCTCTCAGGACCGACATCAGCTCCACAATGGTTTGCTCGCCTTCGCCATGAACGACGACGTCCACCAGGCGAGTCGAGAGTGCCTCGGCTGCGACGTTGCCGAAGAAGCATCCTCCGGCCACCACGCGCGCGCCACACTCCTTCGCCAACCGCGCCAGACGCAAGGTCTCCGCGCAGGAGACGGCTTCTTCGCCAATGCCGACGAAGTCCGGCTGCAACCGGCGCAGCAGGGTCGTCAACGAAGTCCAGCCCATGGCCGAAACGGGAGCGTCCAGGATGGCCACCCGAAGCCCGGGGACTTGATCCCGTAGCGCGGCCGCGAGCGAGGCGAACGCCAGCGGTGGCCAGAAGGCTGTGCTCGGGCCATTGAATGGCCACAGGGGCCGCGGGGGGCGCACAAAGAGGAACAGTTCCTGACTCACGCCGGCGCCTTCCGCGCGGTGGCAACCAAGGTTCGGCAGAGCGACACGCCATTCGCCAAGGCCAGCAGCGCCGTTACAGCCAAACCCGCCACCGCCAGAACAGCGAGCAGAGAGCCCGCCAGCAGCGGACCGTACTGCACACTCACCAACACCAAGGGCAGCGGCGCTAAGGCCACCACGACATACGGTATCGCCGCTCTGCTTTTGGCGAGCCGCTCCAATCGCAAAGTTTCGCCCGGAGCCAGTGTCAGGTAATAAACCATGCCCAGTCCGAAGACGAAGCCGGTAACGGTCCGCATGGCCGGACCATGCGGCACCAGATGATATCCAAAGGGAATCATCGCCAGCATCGCCAATCCGTGAAGCCACAACAGTGCTCGGGTTGGATGCGCCCGCACCGCCAACACGAGCACCAGTGACCACACGGCACCCAAGTAAAGCCCCAAGCACCGCTCACACACCGGCATCTGGACTCCCCCTGGGGCCCAACAATGGATTTGCCCGCACACCAGCGAAAAGATGTCCGTGAGCCAGGTCATGGTGTCTTCTTCTTGTCCGCCGCTTGAAAGTGCCAGTTCGGCGGATGAATCTTAGTTACTGCGCGTTGTGGGTCACGCAGATCGACGATGTACAGTGCCGCATTTTCCCAATCAATGTCCTGCTCCCCCTCCATCAGAGCCGTACTCGTCGCGAGCATAGCGCCGTCGGGAGAGAGCGACACTCGGATGCCAGTGCGATACTCATCGGCGGCAAGGCTGAACTTCGTGACCGGCGTTTGCCGCACCATCCCGGAATCGAGCGCGATCTCGGCTATGCCGAACTGGCTCTTTTTGGCGGGGTTGTCGGGAAAGTAGATTCCCGAGTAGAGAGTCTTGCCATCGTGCGACCACTGGGGAGAAGTGAGGATGAAGTTGCCTTCTGCCTTCGGCCGGATCACTTGCTGCAGGCCCCTCCTGTCGAGCACCACAATGGCATCCGGCTTTGCTTTGCACTCTAAAGTAAAAGCCATGCGCTCAGAGCCGGGATCCACCGCCGGGACTGCTCCGAGGCTCGGCTCTTCGCACTTTGCGAATTCTGCGATCTGGTGGTCCGTGACTGTGAACCAGGCATGCTGGAAAAGGTCGTTCTGATCCAGTTCCCCGAATTCGAGCGGTGCTGGTGCGTCTTTCTTCTCCTCCTGGGCTTGCGTTCCCGGCACCTTGCCCGCGTCCGTGGCAGTTGGTTGTTTCTGTTCAGGGCCCATGAGGTACAGAACACGTTCTCCCATGGCGAACAGCCTCGCCGTTCTGGTCGCCAGCGACCGGTCTCGCTTCCGCCAGGTCGTCAGATCGAGGACGGTAATTCCGTTGAAAGGCAGATATAAGGAGCCGTTCACCTCCGCCAAAGGAGGCACATCTACCACCTCGTTCCCAGAAACGGAGAAACTGTGGATGGGGTACCTGTCGACTACCGGGAAGCCCAATATTTGGATGGTGGATCGGCCGCTGCTCTCAGAGCCCTCGTACACGAGCACCTGCGTCCCGTCTTTGCTCCACTGTGCTCCCGACGGCACACCTTCGCTGCCGCCCTCACTTCTCTGTCCCAGATAAAACGGAATCACGGTCTTTTTCTGACGATCGTAAAGCGCGATTCCGAACGATCCTGCCTTCTTGTCCACATACGGAAACACTATCTTCTTGCCATCAGGGCTCCACGCCGGCCAGCCTGTGCACGCGAGAATGAACAGCAGCCAACCCGCGAATGCGACGAATCCCAATGCGAGAGAAAGGGGTCTCGGATGCCTCATGGGTCCTCCCGTACCATCGCCCTTGCGGAGCCCGCGAGCGCGGCTGTGGAGCGAACGGATCATTCCAGACAAGCAGCGAAGGACTACCAGCCAGCGTAGTCTGTGTCGTAAGACTCAGCAGTGAGCGGCCTCACCAGCGATTGTGACTACGTGCAAGCACAGGACAGAAATGGGTTGGCAAACAGCGTTGAAGTTCACCACCGGCTGGTGGCTTTGGCGACAGCAGGTCGCTCTCACGCCGTCGCGGCAACGGGCACTTCGACGCTGACCTCGGTGCCGGCTCCCGTTCTCGACTGGATTGAGAGCCTGCCGTTCACGAGATGGGCGCGCTCCCGCATGGCCACGATTCCAATGCCGCTTGGTTCGGGCCGTTCCGCTTTCAACCCAACGCCCTGGTCCTTGATGATCAAGCGAAGCACGTTGTTGGCGAATTCGATCGTGACGGAGACGGTCTTTGTCCGGGCATGCTTGGAGACATTGCGCAGGCATTCCTGCGCAATGTGATAGATGCTGCTCGCCACGTCCCGCTGCAGAGACTCGGGGACATCCCGGCTGGTGAATCGGGTCGCAATGCCGGTCCGCCGCTGGAACTCCTCGCAGTACTGCTCCAGCGCAGCTTCCAAACCGATGTCGTCAAGAACCCAGGGATGCAACTCGTGAGAGACTCGGCGCACGCTTTCGGCGGCGGCGGCGGCACACAACTGTAAGGCGCGGATGTCGGTAACAAGATCGTGGGCGGCGGGTTTCGTGGCCAACTTGCCCAGATCCATGGCGAGAAATGCCAGCGTCTGACTCAGATCGTCGTGCAAATCCCGGGCGATCCGCCGGCGTTCATCGTCCTGCGCGGTCATCAAGCGAGCCGCCAGGGCCCGCAGTTCCTCGCCCTGCTGGCGAATGGCTTGTTCATCGGCACGACGCTTGGAGATGTCGGTCACCAGCGCGACTCCAAAAGTACCCTGCGACGAGTGGATATAACTGAGGCTGATCTCGACGAAAAACTCCTTACCGTCCTTGTGGCGGCCCTGCAGTTCCAACCCCAGGCCCATGGGACGCATCTGCGGACTCTGGAAGTAGCGGTCCCGGTGCTCCTTGTGCCCCGCTCGAAATTGTTGCGGAACAAGTACTTCCACCGGCTTTCCAATCAGTTCGCTGACGGCATATCCGAACATCCTTTCAACCGCGGGATTGGCCATGACGATAATCCCGGTTGGGTCCACAATGAAGATGGCCTGCGCTGACGACTGAAAGAATGCGTGGGCCCTGGATTCGCTCTCTTGAAACGCTTGCCGTGTCCGCTCGACGGCAGTGAGGTCACGCGCGATGGCAGAGGCGCCGACGATCCGGCCTCCCGCATCTCGGATGGGAGAAACCGTCACGGAAACGTTGAGCCGCCGTTTGTCTTTCGCGATGCGGATCGACTCGAAGTGCTGCACGCGCTCGCCCAGCCGGATCTTTTCCAGAATGCCGGAGACCTCGTGGGCGCGCTCCGGCGGAATCAGAATCGAAATGCTCTTCCCGATGACCTCCTCGGCCCGGTAGCCGTAGATGCGCTCTGCACCCGGGTTCCAGCTGGTGACGATGCCCTTCAGGCTTTTGCCGATGATGGCATCGTCGGAGGAATCGACAATCGAGGCCCACAGTGCCGCGGATTCAGGAAGCAGCTGCTTGCTGCTGCGACTCGGCTTGCGGTCGGCTCGCGGTTTTCTCCCGGCAGTCTTCTTTCGCAAAGTAGGCCTCCCACACTAGGCCAATTGGCAGGATTTTAAAAGCATAATACACTTTGGACTCGAGCTCTTGGCGATGAAGATACGCGTTCTTTTGGGCGATGACCACGCGTTCATACTCGAAGGAGTTCGTGCCGCCCTGGGCGCCGCATACGAGGTCGTCGGGCAAGCCAACAATGGCCGCGCACTGGTCGAGGCCGCGGAACGATTACAGCCGGATCTTGTCATCCTCGACATCAGCATGCCGCTGCTGAACGGATTCGAGTCCGCAAAACAGATCCACAAGATCCGTCCCTCCGCCAAACTGATTTTTTTGAGCCAGCACTTGAACCCCGCCTACCTTCGCCATGCACTGAAACTGGGAGCTTCCGGGTACGTTATGAAATCCGACTCCAGCGAAGAACTGGACCGGGCTATCCACACTGTGCTGCGTGGTGAGACCTACATCACACCCGCGTTCGGGCAGGATGTCATCGCCAATTTGTGGAGCCGGACCGGGGAGGTCAACCAGCAGGAGGAACAGCTGACCGACCGTCAGCGCGAGATTCTGCAGTTGATCATCGACGGCAAGGGGAACAAGGAGATTGCCGACCTGCTCCATGTCTCCGTCAAGACGGTCGAGTTTCATCGGGCCCGCCTCATGACCAAACTGGGGGTTCGAACCGCCGCCGAACTGACCAAAGTGGCCCTCCAGCAAGGCCTGATTCCCGAGTGAAAACTAGGGAAAACCCCAGTCGTCCCCGCCGCGCCACTCTTGTAGCCTTCCTTCTGGAGGACGCGAGTGGGGACCAACGGTCGAAAACGGATTCTCCTGGCCGATGACCATGCCGCCATGCTCGAGGAGGTTGAGAGTCTGCTCAGAGCGGACTACCGCATCGTGGGCAGCGTGGAAAATGGAGTCGACCTGGTCGAGGCAGCGCAGCGGCTCAAACCGGATCTCATTATCTCCGACATCAGCATGCCCGTCATGAACGGTTTTGAAGCGGCCGCCAGGATCCGAGCTGCCGGAGTCACGGCCAAACTTATTTTTCTCACCGTCCAGTCTGGGGCGCCCTATGTGAAAAAGGCGCGAGCGTTGGGAGCCGACGGTTACGTCCTCAAGGCGTTTACCGCCGAGCATCTGGCCGCTGCCGTTTCTGCTGTCCTCGCGGGCAACCCATATATTTGCCCTCAACTTCCGCAGGACGCGTGGCTCTAGAGCCGGGTCTGAATCCGCGCATCACGCCTCTCAGCAACCTTCCTTTTCTTTCTCCGGTGTGTCGAACCGGGCCGATCCGTCACGCTGGAAAAACTAGGGATACACCTAGTGGCAGTCAAAATTGCTTCTCGTTACATTGAGCCATACTCAGGTGGGGTAAAAATCTTACTGCAAAGGATGGTGGTTTTATGCTGCATGCACAGCTTCTCACGTCCGCCGCATCAGAAGGTTTTCCTATTTCAGCTCTTACCCAGCCGAGCAACACCAAGATCTCGCCGTACGGTTTGCCGGTTGGGGATCACTGCGTCAGTTCTGCGCTGCGGGCCAATGGCCTCTCTGCTCTCGGCGATGCGTCCTTGGCGGATCTCGATCGGATCGCACACACCACTTCCTTCCCGGAGGGAGCCGTAATATTTGTGGAAGGCCAGGTCCCGCGCGGCGTCTATGTTCTCTGCCAGGGGCGTATGAAGCTGACGACGACCAACCGCGATGGCAAGACCCTCATCATGAGAATTGTGCAGCCGGGGGAAATTCTGGGGCTGCAGTCCATGGTCACCGGCAAGCCCTATGAGCTCACCGTCGAGACTCTGCAGCCCTGCCAACTGGCGTTTGTCAATCGCGCTGACTTTCTCCGCTTCCTCAAGGAACACGCCGATGCATGTTTGCTCGTGGCCCAGCAGCTCAGTAACGAGTGTCAGTCGGCTTATGAGATGGTCCGTTCGATTGGGTTGTCTCATTCAGTTTCAGAGAAGCTGGCCCGGCTTCTCCTGCAATGGGCCAACGACGGACGGGTCACCGAAGGTTCGATCCGTCTGAAGATCTCCCTGACGCACGAAGAAATGGCGCAACTGATCGGCACTACCAGAGAGACCGTCACTCGCACTCTGGGTGAACTGAAGAAGCGGCGCATCCTCGAGTTGACCGGATCCACGCTTCTCATCCGGGACCGGGGGGCGTTGCAAGGAATGGTGGGGGCTTAGTTTGGCGTGCCGTTCAACATCGGAACTGTCCCGCTACAAGCGGGACATTGAGCACAGAACGACCGTGTCTGAGAACTGGAAACGGGAAGAGCACTCCTCGCGCGATTCACGCAATGGCCGCTCAAGGCAGTTCAAGCTGGCGATGACCGGTCACAGAGTCGAGTGACCACCGGCAACAATTCTCGGACTTCTCCAGCTTTGGGTATGACCGCGTCGACCAGCTTTTGAGTCTCTTCCGGGATCTCGCTACCGGAAAACATGATGACTAGAGTCTCCGGTCGCACACGCCTTAGTTCAACAGCGACTTCGTGCCCGTTCATATCAGGCATCTGGTAATCAAGAAGCACGGCATCAAAGGTGGACGTGGTCGCAATTTTCAGTCCTTGTCGCGCGGACGCGGCTGTAACAACGCTGAATCCCGATCCCTCAAACAGCGATTTCTCGTATGCCAAAATCGCCTCACTATCATCGATACAGAGGAGCACTCTCTCTTGTCCTCGATACGCTCGAGCCATTGGAACCTCCAAAAAATGGGCAGTCCCGCCTACACGGGGGGGTGATATGGGTGTACTAAGGAGGCCGGACTGCCCTTCCATTGCCCTAAGGCAAAACCAAAACTCGACCGGAGTCTCCCCACAACTTGGGAATTAGTCTGACCCAAGGACATGAACCGTGTCTGTTCAAAAGTGAACACATCGGAAGATAAGACCAGCGCGTGGCTGACTAGGAATGCAGAAAAGGAGACGGGGCGACGGGAGGCCGACCCCTGAGCTATCGTGCAGGACAACGCCAGGCAACAAGCTATGGACCTGCAATCCACCGTTGTATCCAATGAAACCGAGCTTTCTGAATTTGTTGATGAAGGAATTCACTCCACAAAGGTAGGCAACGCCAGCCACAGGAAATTACAGAGGTACCTCAGAAAACACGAGAGCCGAGCGGCCCTGAGGCGACGGGTGAAGGCGCCCGTCCCACACCATTTACAATGGCTGCAATGCCAATCGCTGAGCAAGCCGCATCCACTGCCCTTGATCTCACCTGGGTCCGCTCGCAGTTTCCATCGCTCGCACAGAAGGTGAATGGCCAGCCCGCCGTCTTCCTCGACGGGCCCGGCGGCACACAGGTGCCGCAGCGTGTGATTGACGCCATCGCTGACTATCTGGCGCGCAACAACGCCAATACGGGCGGCGCTTATCACACCAGCCGCAACACCGACTGCATGATTGCCGAGGCGCGGGCGGCGATGGGCGACTTTCTGAACTGCGACGCGGACGAGGTTGTGATCGGGCCGAACATGACTTCGCTGACGTATGCGATGAGCCGGGCGCTCGGGCGGGAACTTGGACCGGGCGACGAGATTGTGCTCACGCTACTTGATCACGACGCAAATTTTTCTCCGTGGAAGGCGCTGGAAGAAAAGGGCGTGACGATCCGAACCGCGAATTTCAATCCCGCCGACTGCACGCTCGACATGCAAGATCTGGCACGCAAGATCACCAGCCACACGCGGCTGGTGGCGGTCGGCTATGCCTCGAATGCAGTTGGAACCATTAATAATGTGGCGGAAGTTGCGCGCCTGGCGCGGCAGGCGGGAGCGCTCACCTACATTGATGCCGTGCACTACGCTCCGCACGGACCGATCGACGTGCGCAAACTCGACTGCGATTTTTTGGTGTGCTCGACTTACAAGTTTTTCGGCCCGCACATGGGCGTGCTCTATGGCAAGCGCGAACACCTGAAGCGGCTGCAGCCTTACAAGGTGCGTCCGAATACCAACAATATTCCGAATTGCTGGGAGTGGGGAACGCTGAACCACGAGTGCATTGCCGGGATCAAAGCCTGCGTGGATTATTGGGAAGAACTGGGCCGACGGGCCAAGCCTGCAGTGTCCAGTCGTCGCGAAGCAATTCTCGCGGCGCACGAAGCGATCCATCCGCACGAGCGGGCAATGACGGAGAAGATGATCGCGGGGCTGCTGGCCATTCCAGGGCTGGAACTCTACGGCATCAGCGACCCGCGGCGCTTCGAGAATCGCTGCGCAACGATCGTAGTGCGGATTGAGGGCCACACGCCACTTGAGTTAGCCACTAAGTTAGGCGACCGCGGGTTCTTTACCTGGGACGGGAATTACTACGCACTGAATGTGACCGAGCAGCTGGATGTGGAGCGACTGGGCGGCTTCCTGCGCATCGGGCTGGTGCATTACAACACGATGGGGGAAGTGGAGAGGATGCTGGCGGCGCTGCGGGAGATTGTGGGAGAGTAGGTGGTTTTGTTGATCAGCATTTCCTCCCACTGATCACGGCAGCTCGTGTTCTTTGAAAAGATCAATCTTCAGTTGGTAATCACCGCATCGGCAGGTGTCCACAAACGGCACGGTTAGATCGTGACTGGCGCCATTCAGATGGTGGTAGCGCCAAGTCTGAGTTGGATAGTTGGAACCGGCATTCGTGGGGGGCTGCTGCGTAGCTGGCGCCGGCTGCGTATGAATCTCATCGGGCGTCCCGTAGATGATGTAGACATGACCGCGATCAGTTTTCCACCCAGGGACGCCACTTGCAAAGTGGGCGTTGGAGTAGGCAAGGCGACGGTAGTGCTCTGCCTTGAACTCGTTCTCGGGTGTACCCGGAGTAGGATCACGGCGAGACCAGAACGCTTCGACAAACTGTACACGTTGCTGGTCCGTTGAGAGCTTCATGAATTCAGCTCGCTCGTGATCCGTGATAATCCAGTGAACATCCTCCTCCAGCCATTTCTGGTATACGTCTGCTTTTCCAGACTGGGCTGACGGGACTCTCAGGAGCAAAGAGGCAAGCAGAAGAACAGGCAGGCTACTCCAAACGTAGGTCAAGCGCATAGAGGAGTGGCTCCTCGCTACCGAATTTTCTGTTCCAATCCTAGATTCCCGGACACTCGAAGACAAGGTCCACACCCGGCGAGACCCCGGCGCTACGATTGACGGCGCTTCTGCCGCTCCGGTTTTGGTCGTGAGACCTTCGGTTGGACACGTTCCGGTCGGCGGTTGGCGGGCCTCGCCCGACCGGACAGCCGAGGGCGGCTGCCCCTACGTGAGATGGGCAGTTGCTTCCGTCGAACTTGTCTTACGGTCGAGCCTGTTCCCACAAGCGCCAGCTTGGCGAATCCGATAAACAGTCCGTGCTCGACCACGCCCACCGTTTCACTCAGCTCCCGCGCTAACGCCGGTGGGTCGGCGATTCTTCCAAAGCTGCAGTCGAGAATCTGATTGCCGTTATCGGTGACGAAGGGCTGGCCGTCCAGCTTTGTACGCAGTTTCGTGGTTGCGCCCAGACTGGCGATCCTCTTCTCAATCACCGTGCGCGCAAACGGGATGATTTCGACGGGCAGGGGAAATTTCCCCAGCGCAGGAACGATCTTCGTCGAGTCGCTGACCACCACCATCTTCTTGGTGACCGAGGCGACCACTTTCTCGCGCAGCAGCGCGCCGCCGCCGCCTTTGATCAGGTTCAGCTTGGGATCGATTTCGTCGGCGCCGTCGATGGTAATGTCGATCTCCGGGTGCTCGTCGAGCGTGGTCAACGGGATACCAAGTTGGCGCGCCAGATCGGCAGTGGCAATTGACGTGGGAATTCCCACCATCTTCAGGCCGGATTTTACGCGCTCGCCGAGAGCCACCACCGCGAAGTATGCGGTGGAGCCGGTGCCGAGGCCGACGATGTCGCCATCGCGGACTAATTTTGCGGCGGCACGGCCGGCGGCTTCTTTTTCCCGCTCATTGGCCATGGATCACCTGTTGAACTCCAATGTATCCGAGCAGTCTAGTGTAGTGGCCGCAAGTTCGTAATTTGTGTCGCGAACCCACGGGACACGATCCTAATTCAAAATCATCTTGCCTAGAATCTCTTTGAGCAGTTTGGCCGCCACCGTGGCCGTGATTTGTGTGTTGTCCTGTGCGGGATTGAACTCCACGATGTCGGCCCCGGCAATCTTTCCGGTGATCGCGTGGATGTGCGCCAGGGCTTCGCGTACCGACATTCCTCCGGGTTCGCGATGCGAAATCCCGGGCGCAAAGGCGGGATCGAGCGCGTCCATATCGAAGGAAATGTAAACCGGGCCATCGACCTTCATGCGGTCCAGCGCCGGCAGGTGGCGCATTTCGATGACCTCAACGCCAAATTTCGTGGCCTGTTCCCGCTGATGCCCAGTCATCGCCCGAATGCCAATCTGGATCAGCCGCTTGGCTGCGCCCTCCTCCATGATGCGTGCAAATGGGCAAGCATGCGACAGCCGGTTGCCTTCGAGTTCGTCGTAGAGGTCGGGGTGGGCATCGAAGTGGAGGATGGTCAGGCCCGGGATGTGGGCCCCGAAAGCGCGCACAATCGGCAGCGTGATCGAGTGGTCCCCGCCTAGGCAGACCGGACGCAAGCCCTTGTCCAGCAACTCGCCAACTCTCTTCTCGATCGCGACGAACGGCTCATCGAAGGTGAACTTCAGGTCGCCCGCATCACAGTACGTGCCCTCGGCGCTCAGATCGATGCCAGTCTCTGTCCACGAGTTCGAGGAATCGGAAGTGAAGGCTACGCGGATGATCGGCGGCGCTCCGGCCGCTCCACGCAACCAGGAAGAGTTGGCATCGAAGGGGACCCCGAGAATGACAGGGGTCCCAGGCTTGGCCGCGTTGGGACGAAGGGGCATGGGCGTATTCCTCTGGTTTCAGAATAATTGCTGGGTTACTAATCTTGCTGTGATCGGCGACACAGCACCTGTATGACATCGTCCTGGCGTGGACGCCGTGCTACGGGCAAGGACTCCCGTAACTCCGCTCCCTGGAGCCGAATCGGCCACACACGCCGGCTCATCCGTTATTCTATAGAAGACCTTATATGGCTACTTCAACGCGGAGTACTACCCGGGCCGCCGCTCCCGGAGTCATCGAAAACTACGAACGCGAGCGCGTCTCTAACCTGTTCCGCCAGTGGGGATACCTGGAGGCGGAACTGAACCCGCTGGGCCTTCTTCCTCCGCAGCCGCATCCAGATCTTGAGATCGACAACGAGTGGGCCCGGGAAGCGCGCCGCATGTACTGCGGCAGCGTGGGCGTGGAGTTCATGCACATCGTGGACCCGGAGCGCCGCCGCTGGATTCAGGAGCGCATCGAAGCCGACCCCGGGCCAGTCGACCAGCAGCGCGCGCTCGATCTGCTGATGCGCGCCGATCTGTTTGAACAGACTTTGCAGTCGCGTTATCTCGGCACCAAGCGTTTTTCGCTGGAAGGCAACACTTCCCTTTTGCCGGCGGTCGATGAGGTGCTCGACGTAGCCGGGGAACGTGGCGCGGTGGAACTGGTCATGGGCATGAGCCATCGCGGACGGCTGAACGTCATTGTTCACGTCGCGAAGCGGCCGCCCGAGCAGGTCTTTGCCGAGTTCGAAGACGTGGACCCGCGCAGCGTGCTCGGCTCGGGTGACGTGAAGTATCACATCGGCGCAACGGGCGAGTATGTCACGAAGAGCGGGGCCAAGATTCACATCCATCTGGCATCGAATCCCAGCCATCTGGAAGCGGTCGATCCAGTGACGGTGGGCCGCACGCGGGCCAAACAGGATCGGGCCGGGGAAGGCGGCAAGGCGAAGTATCTGCCGCTGCTGGTGCATGGGGACGCGGCCTTCGCGGGACAAGGCATCACGGCTGAGACGCTGAACTATGCCGACCTCGGCGGCTATACCGTCGGCGGGACGATCCACGTCATCGTGAATAACCTGGTCGGATTCACCACCAACGCGCGCGAAGAGCATTCCTCGCGTTTTTCAGCGCAACTGGCGCGGCGGCAGCCGATTCCGATCTTTCACGTCAACGGTGAAGACGTGGACGCCGTCCTTCGCATCATGCGCATAGCCACCGAATACCGCTACCAGTTCGGAACGGACGTGGTGGTCGACCTGATCGGCTACCGGCGCCACGGCCACAGCGAAGTTGATGATCCCACAGTCACGCAGCCGCTGATGTACAAAGCGATCAAGGAGCATCCGCCGCTGTGGGAGATCTACGCGAAGAAGATCGGCGTTGAAAACGTCGCGGAGCGGGTCGCGGCCATCAAGAGCGCATTTGAAACTGCGCAGAAGAACGCGGCCCTCATCACCAAGAAACCTCTGCTGCGCGAACTTCCAAAATATTGGGATAACTATTTTGGAGGGCGATACCACGCCGAGTATGAAGCGCCGACGGGCGTGCCCCGAGGCGCGCTGGTGGAACTGACCGGACGGCTGACCACTTATCCGGAAGGATTTCATATCCATCCCAAGGTAAAGAAGTTGCTCGAGCAACGCGCCGAGATGGGGACAGGAAAGAAGCCGCTCGACTACGGCATGGCCGAGGCCTTGGCGTTCGCTAGTCTGGTGAAGCAGGGGATCCCCGTACGCCTGAGCGGGCAGGATGCCCGGCGCGCCACCTTCAACCAGCGTCATTCGGTGTTGATTGATACCGAGGACGAATCGGAATATGTCCCGCTGCGCAACATCGCTCTTAACCAGGCGGCGTGCGACATCTACAACTCGACTCTTTCCGAAGCTGCGGTCATGGGATTTGAGTACGGCTACAGCCGCGACTACCCGGAAGCGCTCGTGTTGTGGGAAGCGCAGTTTGGCGATTTCGCTAACGTGGCGCAGGCGGTGATCGATCAGTTTGTGGCCGCGGGCGAGGACAAGTGGGGGCTGCTCTCCGGGTTGGTGCTGCTGCTGCCGCACGGCTATGAAGGACAGGGTCCCGAGCACTCCAGCGCGCGCATCGAGCGGTTCCTGCAGCTGGCGGCGCGCGACAATATCCAGATCTGCCAGCCCTCGAACGCGGGACAGTACTTCCACCTGCTGCGCCGGCAGGCGCTGCGGAAGTGGAGAAAGCCGCTGGTGGTGTTCACACCCAAGAGTATGCTGCGGCATCCCGATGCGCTTTCGCCGCTCGACGACCTCACGCACCAGCGCTTCCTCCCGGTGATCCCGGATCCGGAGACCAGAGACACCAAGCGCATTTTGATCTGCACCGGGAAAATCGGGCACGAACTGCGCATGGAGCGGAAGAAGCGCAACGACACGAGCACGGCGATTGTGTTCCTGGAGCAGATGTATCCCTTCCCCGAGGCGGAACTGGCGGCGGAACTGGATCGTCACAACACAGCTCGCGACGTCGTATGGGTGCAGGAAGAGCCCTCGAATATGGGGCCGCTGTTCTATATGCTGCCGCGCTTGCGGCGCATCGCCCATGAACGCCCGGTGCTCTCGGTAAAGCGTTCAGGAAGTCCGAGTCCGGCGACGGGATCGGCCAAGGCGCACGAGGTCGAGCAAAAGACCTTGCTGGCGCTGGCGTTCACGACTCAGGGATAAGGGTTCGGCAAGCGCGGGCGAGAGCCAGCCCTGAGCACAGCCGAAGGGACGCCCGTGGCTCCATCGTCCAAGGGCAAACAAAAAGCCCAGGATCAATCCTGGGCTTTCTTGATTCGAAACGACAATTCTGCTTATGGCCAGCGCTTCGCAGCATCTTCCCAGCCTGCCGCGCGTGCCGGCGGGGCTGTCGACGCGGCGACAACCGGTGCAGGAATCCGCATCGGCTGTTGGGGCGGGGTAGATGTTAAGGTTGGTTTCACGGTCTCGGTGGTCGGTTCTTTCTCTTCGGAAAGTAACGGCGCGGCGACCCGCAACGCTTCCACCTCTTTTTCCAACCTGGTCAGTTCGAGCTCTTTCTGCCTCAAAACTTCATACACATTTTTCATGCTTAGGCACCTGTGATCGTGTGACGAGCGGATAAGCGCAATGTATGATCCCGACCGCCGATTTGTCAAGAAAAACAGCTACTCGCGAGTTCACCGCGGCCTATCGAAATACAACAACCGCCACCAGGATGCCGAGAATCAGGACCACTATCGCCAGCAGATTCACATGGTTCCCGAGCCATGACTGCTCCGGGGGCGCCGGGATGTCCAGGAACGATGGCACAGACTCGATCGCCACCGGTTCTGACGAGGCGGATGGTTTGCCTTCCTTTCTCTCGCAATCCAGGCAGTAGGTCCTTCCTTCTGACACCGGGAACCCGCATGCCGCGCACTTCTGCACCCGCCGCATAGCCTCCGGCACCGGAGCCGCCGGTTCTGTGGCCGACCGGTCTCCCACCAGATCGGCAGACACCGATGCGTAGCCCATCGGCTCGCCGGATGGAATGATTGCGGCTTCAACTTTTTCCTCAATCGGCTCCTGAACAGATCCCCGATCCGGCTTCTGATCAATCTTCTGCTCCATCCCCACGGCTTCCACACCCGCGGCTGCCGGTGGAGCCGCCACCGTCTCTGCGCGCGGCTCAGCCGCCGTCACACCCCGAGCCGCCACGCCGGCCGGTGCCAAGTTGGTCACCGATCCTGGCCTGCCTTCCGCCAGATCCAGCGCCGTCAACGTCAGATCCGCCATGCGTTCCAGTGCGCTCAGATCGCGCTCCTCGAAGGCATAGGCGTGATCGGAAAACAGTTCAAACAGCCCGCGAATTTCGCCGCTCGGACGCAGCAGCGGCAGCACCACAATCGAGGCAATCCCCATTTCCCGGCAAGTTTCCAGATTCACCCGCGGATCATTTTCCGCGTTGTCGCAACGCAACAGCTGTCGCCGGGCAATACTCTCACCGGTCAGTCCCGACCGCACCTGCAACCGTGCTCCCACCGGAGGCGCCGACGTCCCCGCACTCGCCCGGCAAACCATCTCTTCCCCACTCGGCAGCGCCAGCGCAGCTCCCGTTGCCCCCGTGATGTACTGCGCGCGCTCCACCAGCAACTGCAGCGCAGCCTCCAGTTCCTGCTCTCCGAGCGACTGCCCTCCGTTGGCCGGGCCGATGGAAGCGGCGGGTTCAGCCGGAGTCATACCCTCTCCAGCCTTTTCCGCCGGGAATGGAGCGTCAGGTTGAGCAGATCCGTACATGCAGAAAGGGTTGCCGTCCATCCCGCCGCCTGAAGCGGTACAGGATTGCACAACACGGCCTGCTCCGAGTCTCGCCTTCAAGACTTCGGCTGTCAAGCACGCAGGAAATGGAAGGGGCTACTACGACTTCTCGTCTTTGTGCCGCAGCCAATCGATGAACATCTGTTCAATCGGTTTGTCGTAGGCCATCAGCAGGTGCCGGACGCTGTGTCCGCTGACAAAGTGGCAGACTTCTTCCGCCAGATTCTTGGCGTGATCGCCGGCGCGCTCAAGCGACTGCGTCATGAAGATCACTTGCAGGCTGGCATGACGCACGATGTTTTCCGGATTCTCGATGTGGCGCAGGAAAATCAGGTTCCGCAACCGGTCCATCTCCGCATCCGCCCGCAGCACGTCGATCGCTTTCTTCACGTCTCGTTGCGAAAATGAATGCGCGACGTCGGCCAGCATTTTTTCCAGGATGGTCGCCATCTGCGTCAGGTCCCGCGCATCCCGCGAATCGAGCCGGCTCCCGGCCGCCTGCGCGCTGGTCGCAAAACTCAGCAGCAGGTCCCCGATTCGCTCCAGCCCGATCACGACTTTCATGCAGGCCAGCAACTGGCGCGTTTCGGCTTCGGGCACACGGGTGATGGTTGCGGTGACGCCCGAGTCCACTTCCAGGTCGATGGCGTCGAGTTCTTTCTCATATTGCCGGATGGCATTCAGGCGGGACATCGATCCGGTGGCAATTCCCTCCGCCGCGATCGACGCCGCTTCCCGCGCCAACTCGCAGGCTTCCACGGTTCTCTTCACCAAGTCGGAGTACGACGGATCCGGAGCGGGCAATTTGACGGCCGTGCTCATATGGGCGCTACATCCTGGGTGCTCAAAACCGCTCCCATGAGCGATGGAGCAAGGCTGCAGATTGCACACCAACCTAGCTCAAGAATAACCCCTTCGACGGGTAATCGGGTTAAAGGGCCGTGAATTTTACACTCTCTTAACCTCACCCCCGCTTCCGGGGACTGCGGGTTCTGCCGCCGGCAGCGTAAACAGAAATGCGGAGCCGTGGTTCAGTTCACTCTCCGCCCGGATCGTCCCCTCATGCGCCAGAACAATATGCTTGGCGATGGCCAGCCCCAGCCCCGTGCCGCCCGATTCCCGTGAACGCGCCTTGTCCACGCGGTAGAACCGCTCGAACAGCCGTGGCAGGTGTTCGGAAGAAATCCCTGGTCCAAAGTCCCTCACGTAGAACTCAATACCGCCCGCCACCTCCCGCGCTCCCAGAACCACTCGCTTGCCCCCCGCCGCGTACTTCAGCGCATTCTCAATCAGGTTCGAAAAGACCTGGTGGATCGCTTCCCGGTCAGCCTTCACGCTCTTGCCCGCCACCCCGTTCTCTTTCTGCAGATCCACTTCATACGACCGCGCCACCTCGCGGAAGCTTTCGCACGCATCCTCCAGCAGTTCCTCGGCACTCACTTCCTGAATATCGAACCGCTGCTCGCCTGATTCCACCCGGGCCAGCGTGAGCAGGTCCTCGGTCAGGCGCGCCATGCGGGCCGCGTTCTTGCGAATAATTTCCAGAAAATCCCGCACATGGTTGTCTTCGCCCGGCTGGTCCAGCAGCGTCTCGGTGTATCCCTGAATGGAGGTCAGCGGAGTCCGCAACTCGTGCGAAACGTTGGCGATGAAATCGCGCCGCGTCTTCTCCATACGCTCGGTCTCGGTCAGATCGCGCAACACCGCGACCGCTCCCCCTCCCGGCATGGGCGCCGCAGTCACATCAAACGTTCGCCCGGGTGAGATCGTGTTCGAGCGCGCGGAAGTCACCACTTGGTCGCGCGCCGCGCGCTGAACTGCCGCCAGAAAATCCGGGTCGCGGACGTTATCTACCAGGGGCGCATTCAGCCGCGGAGCATGCAACAGCAACCGGTCCATGCCGCGATTCGCCCACTGCACCCTCCCGTCGGCGCCCACAGCGATCACCGAGTCCTGCATACTGTTGAGCAGCGTTTCCAACTCGCGCTGGCTCGTCTGCACTCGGGCGAAACTCTCTTCCACGCCGCGCGCGGTCTTATCCAGCGCGGCCGCCACCTGCCCGATCTCATCCCCGGAAGTCGAGGCAATTCTCGCCGTCAAGTCCCCGGCGGCCACATGCTCGGCAAACGTTACAATGCGCCGCAGACGGCGCGCCACATATTGAGACGCAGCCGCCGCCACGACGACCGCGAACACGAACGCCGCCAGCGATCCCCAGAACAGCGCCTTTGCGAGTTGGCGATTTGCGATCTCGATCTCCGACAACGGATACGCCAGCCGCACCGCGCCTCCGGAAACCGGCGCCGCCACATACAGGAAGGGAATACCCAGGGTGTGACTCTTGCGCTCATCCACTCCCACTTGCCCGCCGAACGCGGCCACGAACTCCTTGCGGTGCGCATGGTTTTCCATCGTGCTGGGATCGGCCTCCGAATCGGCCAGAACCTTCCCGGTGGGATCAATCACGGTGGCACGAGCCCCCGCCGCCTGTCCTTCCTGCGCCGTCACATCAGCCAGGGAATGCTGCCGGTCGGCCTCCACCCGGTAGGCAAACATCAGCGCTTTCTGCCGGAGATTGCGCTCGATCTGCTCGTGCAGCGTCTGCTCCCAGACCCTGTGCACCGTCAGCTGCAGCGTGATCGCGGTGACGCCAATCACCAGCAGAAAGACCAGCATCAATTTGAGGAAGATGCGGCTTCTCAACGCGTGACCTCGAAGCGGTACCCGGCCCCGCGGACCGTCTTCAGATAGCGCGGATTCTCCGGATCGGGTTCGATTTTCTCCCGGATCCGCCGCACATACACATCCACCGAGCGCGGCGTCACGTAGGCGGTATCGCGCCACACCGAATCCAGCAACTGGTCGCGCGTAAACACACGCCCGGTATGCCGCATGAAGTAATCGAGCAGCCGGAATTCGGTGGCCGTGGTCGGCACCGCTTTCCCCCGCACGGTCAAGGTCATCGCAGACGGATCGATCTGGATCTCGTCCACCTTGGTGGGCAGCGGCGGCAGCGGCCGCTCAAATCGCCGCATCACCGCTTTCACACGGGCCACCAGTTCGCGCGGACTGAACGGCTTGGGAATGTAATCGTCGGCTCCCAGTTCCAGGCCCAGAACCCGATCGGCCTCGCTGCTCTTGGCCGTCAGAAAGATGACTGGCACCGACGATAAATGGACGGAATTCCGGATCTGACGGCAGAGTTCGAGCCCATCCTTGCCTGGAACCATGATGTCCAGCAGAAACAGCGACGGACGCTGCCGTTCCGCGTCGAGCACAACCAGATTGCCGGTTGAGTACAGCCGCACATTGAAGCTGGCGGCCTCCAGATGATGGCGCACGAGACGGGAAATATCCGGATCGTCTTCCACAACAAAGATGGTCGGTTTCACGGCGTCCATTGTAGCTGGCTCGCATGTCGATTCGAAATGACAGCCTCCCACAAAATCTCGCAGCGACCGGGCTTGCCCCGTCTCCCCCGGACCCGGCGGCTCCCTCCCAAGGTAACCTTGCGGCGAAACTGCCGTAACGGTAGCGTGAGCAAAAGGCGTAATCCAAGGGTCGTATTCGTCCGATAGGTGAGGAAATACGCACGTTGTGGGGTCTTTCCCGCCGCGCCAACATGTCCATGAACCAACGTATGGCATCGCTATCACTCTGTCTCGCGCTCTTGGCCGCACCGGCAGCCAGTTCCGACCACACCACGACCGCGGAAGTCTGGTCGCCCGAACTCCGGTCGGAGATGACCATTCGGAAAACCGTGCAGGAAATCCGGCTCGGCTTCCACGTCTCGTCCCAGAATGGGCGCCCGGTTCCAGAGCTGCAACCCGGTCAGGTCTCCGTCTATGAAGACGGCCACCCGATCACCGGTGTCACGGGCTTTTACGCGGACCAGAACCTCCCCCTCCGCCTCCTGCTCATGATTGACGCCAGCGATTCTATGACCCGCGGTTTTACATCGGAGCGCAGGGCGGCCGCCAACTTCCTCGAAACGGTGGTTCGCCCGGACGTGGACCAGAGCACTGTCGTCGCGTTCTCCACGCATGCTCTGATGCTCGGTACGAATGCCTCCGCCCCGGAAAAACTGCGCCAGATCGAAGACCTGCATTCGTCTGGCCTGACCGCCTTGTTCGACTCGATCCGCGAAGCTACCGCCCGCATCCCCGCGTACGACCACGGGACAACCCTCACGCGCCGCGTGCTGGTGCTGCTCAGCGACGGCGATGACAACTACAGCCTGCATTCGCTCCGGGACGCGATCACGGCCGCCCAACAATCCGACGTCGTCATTTATGCCATCGCGCCCCACGATCCAAAACATCCGCAGCCGGGGGACGCCAATCTGGAAGAACTCACTGCCGCCACTGGCGGACGCGTCTTCTACCTCAAAAAGTACGAGCAGTCGCCCGAGGCCTTCGCCTTGATCGAACGCGAGATCCGTTCCGAGTACGCCGTCACGTTCCATCCCGAGGGCAATCTGTGCGGCTTCCACAGCGTTCGCGTCGAACCCACGGACAGCAGCCTGCGCGCCCGCTCCCGCGAAGGATTCTATGGAGATTGTTCGTAGGAAGAGTTGATCGCTCGTAGTTCGGAGTTCGCGCAAGCCTCCCCAAGGCGCACCGGTCGCGAACTCCGACCTGCGAAACCGCGCTGGGCACGAAAGACAAACCAGCCCCGAAGAGCCTGCCCTGAGCGAAGTCGAAGGGGGCGACCCAGTTTAGCCCACCGCTTCAGCGGTGGGAAAAGTGGAAAAGGTCAAGGAAGTCCCGGAGGGACGACCAAGTTCTCACGTCTTCTCCTCACTACCAACTACTTCAACACCATGCCCGCCTCAGCCGAAAAATCCATCGCCACAAATTCCTTTCGCAAGAACTTGGGGAAGGCCGCGGCCGCGATCATCGCCGCGTTATCGGTAGAAAGCGAACGTGAGGGAAAGAACACCGGCAAGCCTTGCATCCCAGCTTCGCGCTCAAAGGTTGATCGCAATTCCCGGTTGGCCGCCACGCCGCCGCTTACGAACAGAGTTTGAACATCATATTCCTGGGCGGCGGCCAGCGTTTTTGCCACCAGATCCTCCACCATGGAACGCTGGAACGAAGCCACCAGCCCCAGCGTCTGCCGGTCGCAGACTTTGAGATAGTCTTCCAGCGCCGGCTTGTCGGTGCCCGCCAGCGCCTGCCGTCGCGACTCGATCGAAGGCTTTAAGTTTTCGGTTTCAACGTACCGCAACACCGCCGTCTTGATGCCACTGTATGAAAAATCGAAGCGGGCGCCCTCGGCCTGCGGAAGGTTGCGGTCGCGCCGGTCGCGGTGTTTGATCTGCGAGGTCTGAAACTTCACCGCCGCAGGATCGCCATGAGGCGCAAGCCGGTCAATGACGGGCCCACCCGGATAACCAAGTCCCAACAGCTTGGCAACTTTATCGAACGCTTCACCGGCCGCGTCGTCGCGCGTGCGCCCGATGTTTTCGTAAGTCCAGCAGTCTCCTTCCCTCCGGGCAAGATACAGGTGCGTGTGCCCGCCCGAGACCACCAGCGCGAGCACGGGGAACTGGAGGGCTGCATCGCCACTCTGCCGCTGTTCCAGCAGCACCGCATGAATGTGACCCTCAAGATGGTTGACGGCGATCAAAGGTTTTTCCAGCGCAAACGCCAGCGCCTTCGCGAAACTGATGCCGACCAGCAGCGCGCCTGCCAAGCCCGGCCCCTGCGTGACCGCCAGCGCATCGACCGACTCATAAGTCTGTCCCGCTTCGGCCAAAGCCTGCCGCACCACCGGAACAATCGCGCGCAAATGCTCGCGGGACGCCAGCTCCGGGACCACTCCACCGTACGGCTGGTGAGTGGCAATCTGCGAGGCGACCACGTTAGAGAGAATCTGCTGCCCCGAGCGCACCACCGCCGCTCCCGTCTCATCACAGGAGCTTTCGATACCGAGAATGCACGCGTCAGGCATAATGAGCTTCTAGCTTCGAGCTCTTGGCTCCTAGCTATTGGCTTTTGGCTTCCTTAGTTTACGCGACCGCCGATTTGACTACCGAATGTCTGCTGCCAAACAACACGCCACCGACGTTGCGCGCACGCTGCGCGGGCGCGGCTTCCAAGCCTACCTTGCCGGCGGATGCGTGCGCGATCTGCTGCTCGGCCGCGAACCGTCTGACTTCGACGTCGCCACCGACGCCTCACCCCAGCAGGTGATGCAGATTTTCCCGCAGACCTTCGCCGTTGGCGCCCAGTTTGGCGTCGTGCTCGTGCCGCTCCCAAAGACGGAGGCGGGCGATTCCTCGGTCGGGCCAAATGAAAAGGTACCCGTTGTCGAGGTCGCAACCTTCCGCTCCGACATTGGCTATTCCGACGGCCGGCATCCCGACGAGGTTCGCTTCAGCCGAGACCCGCGCGAAGACGTGCAGCGCCGCGACTTCACCATCAACGGCATGCTACTCGACCCAATCACCGATGAAGTTCTCGACTTTGTCGGCGGGCGCGAGGACCTTAAAGCCGGAATCGTCCGCGCCATCGGCGAGCCCGAGCGGCGTTTTGCGGAAGACAAGCTGCGCATGTTGCGGGCGGTTCGATTTGCCGCACGCTTCGAATACACGATTGATCGAGCCACGCTCGCAGCTATTCAGAAACTGGCCGCACAGATTCACCAGGTGTCCCGCGAGCGGGTGCGTGAGGAACTGACCAAGATGCTCACCGAAGGCCGCGCCCACCGCGCGTTCCAGTTGCTCGATGAGAGCAAACTGCTGCCGCAGGTGCTGCCGGAAATTTCGGCGATGATGGGAGTCGAGCAGCCTCCGCAGTTTCATCCCGAGGGCGACGTCTTCGTGCACACGCTGCTGCTCCTCGAAAAACTTCCCGCCGGATGTTCGAAGACGCTGGCCTGGGGCGCGCTGCTGCACGACGTAGGCAAGCCGCCGACGTTTCGCGTCGCTCCGGACCGCATCCGTTTTGACGGTCACGTGGAAGTGGGCGTAAAGATGGCCGCGGAAATCTGCCGCCGTTTGCGCTTCTCGAACGACGAGACCGATCAGATCCTCGCGCTGGTCGACAATCACATGCGCTTCGCCGACGTGCAGCGCATGAAACGGTCGACGCTCAAGAAATTCCTGCGCCTGCCCGGCTTCGACGAGCACATGGAACTGCATCGCATCGACTGCCTGTCCAGCAACGGGATCGTCGAGTCGTACGAATACGTTCGCGAAAAGTTGCTAGGCATGCCGCCGGAAGCGATCCGCCCCACGCCCCTCATCACTGGCCGCGACCTGATTGAAGCGGGCTATGAACCCGGCCCACGCTTCAAAGAGGTGCTGGCAGCCGTCGAGGACGCTCAACTGGAGGGGCGCCTTTCGTCGCGCGAGGCAGCGATGGAGTATGTGCGGCGCGAATTCCCCGTTTAACTCCGCCTATTTATTCCGAAGGTACTAACCAACTGATTAGGTGGGTACCCCCCTCCCCCCGGTCTTTTGGAATCATGGAGTTAAGTGGTGAAAACGATCCAAAATCTTGATTCCAGATAAGTTGCAGGCAAGATCTAGACAACAAAGGACTTACAGGAGTCGTTTTGAAGAGCGACCCTTTAGAATCAAGCACTTAACTTTTGTCACCGCTGGCAAAATCTAGATTTCAAAGAGCTTATTGCCCAAAATCTGGGGGCAAAAGGCCCTTTTTCGGGCCTCTGATCCTCGAACGACGCCTGAGCGCGGAGCGAGGGACGCGGTTCACAAAACCCGCGAACTGCTATTTAGTTATAGAGATTGTGGATAGGTTATCTCTGAGTTGGAAGGTGCGTCAAGGACCTGCGTCACAAGGCGGCGAACTTTCTTAAGGTGTGCTTTCAGTGCCGAAGGCCGGTCAGGTTCGAATTCCGGCAGACAGTGCAGAAGAGGAACAAGTCGGAGTCTCAGCAAACATGCGTCCTCGGCCAGCAGTGATACCCAGGTTAGCGCCCAAAGGACGGGCGCGAACCTGGGGCACCCGGCATTAACAGGCAGCCGTCCCTCACACCACTGGTCAGAATACAAATGCTCAGTTGATCACGCGAGTGGCCGGGTCAACGGATATGCCAATCCAAAGGACAATAGGGATGAGTGAGACAAAGAGCAGCCCTTTCCCCAATTTGACACGTTCGCGAGTTCTCCCGAAAGCGACTAGCCACAGGCTACCGAGCAATCCAACTGGAGGAATTGCAAGCGCGACGATAGCCAGCAACAAATTTGTCCAGACTGAAGCATTCAGCGACAAGTCCTGGCTACTCACTCCCGCCAGAGGAATTACCAAAACGAGAAGATACAATGACAAGCGGACCCACCACGGGAATCTCGCCTCATAGTCCAGGTCGCCTCGACGAATGGCGTTGCGGACAAAAACAACTACACCCAGCGCGAGTGACAATCCACACACACCATATATCGACGAGGCAAACAGGTGCATGAAACCAAACATTCGTTGTCACCGACCCTTACTATAGTGTTGACCGCTGCGGTGCAAATTGCGGCCCATTGAATCGGTTACCCTGGGCCGCACTTCTGGAGGGCTTCTGCGGCAGCCGCAGTTGCTTCATCTTCTACAGAATTTCGGCCACCCAAACTCTGCAAAATGTTAGCGAAACCAGCCCTAACTTGAAAAATAACACTGTTGTTTATTTGCATGGTGTGGAACCATTCATGCACGACAACTCCTGTTTGCGTGGCCGGATTCGCGTTTGCGAAGTTAACTGCGTCAATTGTGGTCGATGAGTTTCCGCCATTGGTCATAACGAAGGAGACATCGGTCGGATGAGTTGCCTGGTGCCCCAGGTTCGCGTCCGCTTTTTGGACGCTAACCTGGGCGGAGGAACACTCGCGGCGGGCCCCCACACGATTCTCTCTCCCGAGCCCTCGCCGTCCATTCGGACTCGATTTCGACCGTCCCTTTCTCCTGCAGTGCATAGTGACGGAAGCTGCTCCAATTCCAATCTCCCGGTTCCTTGACCAGTCCACGCTTCACGGGCTTCCACCCCAGCAAGCCAAAACCGGGCTTGCCGGGGGCCCCGGATTGCGGTGCAAGTAGCGTAACTTTACCGTGAACTCGCGCGCATCCCTCACATTGCGGTCGTAGTAACGCTTCTGCCAGAAGCTTCCCGGTTGGTCTCCCGGCCGCAGGCTTCGCACGCGTTTGGCGAACGACAACTTTAGATAGTGAATGGCCTCGGCCAGCCGGGCTTGGGGCGGCTCACTCAAGAGCAGGTGCACATGCTCCGGCATCACCACATACCCGTAAATGCAGAGCTCGAAACGACGGCGCATGTCTTCCAAGGCACGCACAAATTGATCGCACAGCTCAGGAGTTGCTAGATAGGGCTGACGGCGGTAGCAACTGAAGGTTACAAAGTGGGACTGGCGGGACTCCTGAAAACGCCGCAGGCCAAGTGGCATGGGAAAAGCTTACACCCTTCCCGCTGCGGACCGCAGTGACTCCCAGGTTAGCGCCCAAAAAACGGGCGCGAACCTGGGGCACCGAGCGACTAATTTGGAATCTAGATTTTGGAGCGTTTTGACCACTTAACTCCATGATTCCAAGAGACCGGGGGGAGGGGGGTACCCACCTACCTGACCGGTTAATACACCTGGAGTAAATGACAGGAATCGGCATCGGCGTCTCGCGGGCGACGGCGCCCGCGCCACACTTAGAAGAACCTAGTCCAGGTCTCGCGAGGTGGTCTGCGCGGTGTCCGCTGACGATGCTATGGGCTTCTGCAGATCGAGTTCGGGCGCGCCGGACTTCTTCAGTTGTTTGTTCACCTCGGGGATGTCTTTGGACTTCACTTGCTCCCACGCCGACAGTTGCTCGTTGAGCGCTTTTTCCAGATCGGCGATCGTCGCTGTTTGTTGCGTCGTGGGCGCGGCGTCGGCGCTATCGAGCGCGCTGAGTACCGCGCTGAAGCCGGTATTCAGACGCGCCAGGGTGCGGCCTTCGGGAGTGCTCAGGAAGCGGGTGCCGTAGCCTCCTTCGTCGCCTTCGAGGGCAGCGAGTTTCGCTTCGAGGCTGGCGGCTTGCACGCTTGCTTTCCCGCTTGGCAGCGCTTTCAGTTGCTTGCGCAGGCTGCGGATTTGCTGCACTGCCTCATAGTCGCGATGGAGTGCGTCGGCGATCTTGCGATCGAGATCGAAGAGCGCATGCAGGTCCTCGGCCGCGGTCTTGACGCGCGGGTCCATGCGAATTTCGAGCGACTGCGTGTAAGTCTTCCCATCCGCCGTCAGCTTCACGGTGTACTTGCCCGGCAAGGCGGCAGCGCCGAGCGGGTAGAGCGGCGTGTCGTGGACGATCGCCGAGATCGGATAATCGCGGCTGAGCACATCGGGTGCGGGATAGGTCAGATCCCACACGAAACGGTGCATGCCCGCCGCGGTTGAGAGCGTGCGCGCTGGGCGTACCCAGTACATGGGGACATTGAAGTCTTTGTCATTCACCGGCTGCGGCTTGTCGGCGCTGGAGAAGCTGCGCACGGTCTTTCCGTCGGCATCCACGATCTCAATTACGACCGGGCCCGACGTGTCGGACTTCAGCCAGTAGTCGAGCATGGCCCCGTCGGGCGGATTCTGGCCGGCCGGTTCCTCGGGCGGCAGCGGCGTATCGGTGTTGTTGTTGCGGCGGACGCGATAGGTCAGCTGCGGAGCGAACAGGTGCGCGGTTGCCGCGCCCCACTGTCCGCCGAGTTGGCGCAGCGGCGTGATGTTATCCAAGATCCAAAACGACCGGCCATGGGTGCCGACGACAATGTCGTCTCGGTGGATGACCAGATCGCGAATCGAGGTCGGCGGCAGGTTCAGTTTCAGCGACTGCCAATGCTCGCCATCGTCCCAGGAAACGTACACCGAACGCTCGGTGCCCGCGTAAAGCAACTTCTTGCGTACCGGGTCTTCGCGGACGGTGTTCACCGGCTCATTCTCGGGCAGGCCGTTGACAATCTTCTGCCAGGTCTTGCCGCTATCGTGAGTTCGATAGATATAAGGATGCAGGTCGTCCAGGCGGAAGCGGTTCACGGCCGCGTAGGCGCTGGCATTATCGAAGTGCGAGGCATCCATCTGGGCGAGTTTGCTCCAGGGCGTCAGTTCGGGCGGTGTGACGTCGTGCCAGTTCTGACCGCCATCGCGGGTGACGTGAATCATGCCATCGTCGGTGCCAACCCAGATCGTCTGCGCGTCCTTCGGCGAAGGCGCGATCGAATAGATTACGCCGCGATGCTTGCCCTTCGCGGGGTCGGATGCGACAAACGGACCGAGGCTGGCGGGAACGCCGGGGTCCTCGCGCGTCAGGTCCGGACTGTTTTCCTGCCAGGTGATGCCTCCGTCGCGCGTGGAGAACAGCACATTCGATCCCAGGTAGAGCACGCGCGGATCGGCGGGCGAGAACAGAAGCGGCGCGGTGCGGTTGAAACGATACTTCCCCGTCCTCAAAACCACCGGGGAAACATCGCGCGTCTGGCCGGTAGTGGCATCGAATACGGTGACCTTTCCGCCATAGATCAGATTCGGATGGAGCGGGTCGGGCGCCACGTACCCGTATTCTTCTACGCCCACGGTGGTCCAGTCGCGGAAGGTGATTTCACCGAAGTCACTGCGGCTGGCGGTGCCGACGGAGCCGCTCTCCTGCTGGCCGCCGTACACCCAGTACGGGAACTGGTTGTCAGTGATCACGTGGTAGAACTGCGCGGTGGGCTGGTTGTACCAGGAACTCCAGGTTTTGCCGCCGTTAACGCTGATAGTCGCGCCCTGATCCACGGCGAGCGCGATGATGTCGGGATTCTCCGGATTGATCCAGATGGTGTGATAGTCGTCGCCGCCAGGGGCGCCTTTGATGGCGGTGAAATTCTGGCCGGCGTCGGTGGACTTGTAGGTCGAAGTGTTGGCGACGTAGACCACGTCTTTGTTTCCTGGGTCCACGTGCACGCAGCCGAAGTCGTCGCCGCGGCTCCACACGCGCTCTTCATGATTCACCTGCTGCCAGCTTTCGCCCGCATCGTCGGAGCGGTAGATGCCGCTGCCCAGCTTGGCGTTCGTCTTCGTTGTGTTAACCCAGGCATACATGCGATTGGGATCGCTGGGGGAAATGGCAGGTCCAATCCGGCCAATGCCGTCGGCTTCGCCGGGCAGTCCTCGGGTGAGCGGCCGCCAGGTGTTTCCACCGTCGGTGGATTTGTAGAGACCGCTGCCGGGGCCGTTGTAGCCGCCGCCGGTCGTCCACGGGGGACGGCGCGACGCCCACAGGCTGGCAAAGATCACGTGCGAATTGCGGGCATCGAAGACGAGGTCCATGGCGCCGGTGTTTTCGTCCTTGTAGAGAACCTTCTTCCAAGTCTGGCCGCCGTCGAGAGAGCGGAAGACGCCACGCTCAGCATTCGGGCCGTAGGGATGGCCGAGGGCGGCAACGAAGAGGCGATTGGGGTCTTTGGGATCGACGATGATGGAGCTGATCTGTTGCGCATCCCGCAGACCGAGGTGCTGCCAGGTCTGGCCGGCGTCGGTGGATTTGTAAATGCCGTCGCCCACGGAGAGGTCGGGGCGACGGAGGCCTTCCCCGCTGCCAACATAAATGATGTCCGGGTTCGAGGGAGCGACGGCGAGCGCGCCGATCGAGCCGGTCGGCTGGTCGTCGAAGATGGGGATCCAGGTGCGGCCGGCGTCGGTCGTCTTCCAGACTCCGCCGTTGTTGGGCGCCATATAGAAGACGTTGGGCTGGCTGGGAATGCCGGCGATGGCGACCGTTCGTCCGGCGCGGAATGGGCCAATCGAGCGCCAGTGCAGTTCCTGATAGAGAGCGGGGTCAAGAGGCTGCGCAGAGACGAGGGGTGCGACCACAGGAATGGTAAGCAGAGAAAGCAGCAGCTTCGAAAATCGCATTTTCAAGGGAGTGGCCTCGTGAGGAGGTCAGGATAAACCAGAGCGGCATGAATGGGGAACGTGGAGCGATTTGATCCATGCTTTTCCGGAGTGAACGTGGTTGACTCGCTTACTTCGGCACCGGGTGGCGCAGGGCATGCAGAATGAGCGAACCGCTGATGCCGAAACAGACGACGGCGGCGAAAGCGGACAACTCGAGGGTGCGGGGGGTCGTGCCGAGGTAATCGGCAAAGAGCGAAAACAGGGCGCAGAGGACACCCAAAATGTTGAGCCAGAGCGGAGAGGAAGCGCTGGGCAAGTCTTTCCGGAAGCGCACCTGGAGGAGGATGGCGGCCAAGCCAATCGCCGCCACCACCACCAGCGCCCACGGGCTGGAGAAGGCGTGAGGATTAGTGTAGATGACCACCAGGGCGAGGGCCAGCAGGAGCAAGCCCGAAGCGATGACGGTCCACCGGCGAGCGCCGCCGGAGCCAGAACTGGTCAAATGAGCGATCTCCCCGCCTTTCGGCGCAGGTCCATTGTATCCCGGGAGGCCTGATTTTCTGCCGCTCAGGCGCTGCCCGGCATCCATTCGGCGGGGCGATTCTCTCCGTGGGAGAAGGCATAGAGCACGAGTTCAACGCGTGTGGAGATTCCCAGTTTGTCAAAGATGCGGAGCAAGTACTTCTTGATGGTGTGCTCACTGAGTCCGAGTTCGCCGGCGACTCCGCGGTTGCTCAGACCGTCGGCGACCAGCGCGACGACTTGCTCTTCGCGGGGCGTGAGCAGCGAGCGACCGCTGGCGCTGACCACCCGCAGGGTGGGCACTTCCGACAGAGCGCTAAGCACGTAGCGCATCTGCTGGCTGTTGATCCAGATCTGCCCCTGGGAGACACAGGTAATGCACTTGCATAGCGTTCGGAACGGAACGTGATTGAAAAGGAACAGGCCCTTTGCGCCGGCGCGGAAAGCATTGACCACCATTTCACGATCGTCACGTTCAATCAGCAAAACCGGGGCGGCCTTGGGATAGGAGACGCGCAACCAGCGCAGCATACTGAGATCAGGCAGATTGCTGCCTGCAATCAAGACGACATCGACCTGGTTCGACTGCATGAAACCATGCAAGGCGGCGGCTTCGAGCGCCACAGCGGATACGCGGAGTTCTCGTCGAGCCCGTAACGCTCGGGTCAAAAGCTGAGACTGGATGGGGCTGGAATCCGCGATCAGCACCTGGATTGTTTCGGTCGCGATGGGCCGGGGCGCCTGGGAGGGTTTTGCGAGGGGACGGGCATTCATCGTGCCATCATGCACGAAAGACCACCGACCGGCTGTAGGCCCCATCACACCGTTTTGGTGATGAATCCGGCAGCCTCTGCCTACGTTTGTAGGTCCACTCTTGTGCCCTGCTGTTTGGGCAATCTTGTCCTCTTCGGAGGCAACGATCCATGCGGAAACCCACGCCGATTGGCCCCATCGCGGATTTTGCGTGGTTGCTGAATAGCCGCAACGGGCCATCTACCGCGGTGGACAGTACTTCCCAAGTCTTGTTGTTCCCGCCGCGCAACGATAAGGTCCGACCAGCAGCTCAGACGCCCGAGCTGAAGTTCACCGCTCTGAGCAGCGGTGAGAGTCCGGAGATGAAAGTAAAAGCGCAATACGTTGTTTTGGGAGCTGCGTGCTTGCTCAGCCTGCAGCTAGCCGTGGTCGCTGCCGCGCAGCAGGTCTCGCCGTCGCCTGTTCCCGCACCTTGGTCGTCTGCTTCGCCCACCGGCAAGACTGCGGGGGCGGAGAGCTCGCAGGGCCAGGACCGGTCCAGGACGGAAGATGCTGCGCGGGGAGAGATCACACAGCCCGGAAAAGCGGTTGGCACGGGAGATCCTGCACTCGGAGGGGACCGCCATCCGCTTTACCGGCTTTCAAAATCGGACGTGGTGGAGGTGACCTTCACATTTTCTCCCGACTTTAACCAGAGTCTGACGGTGCAGCCGGACGGCTATGTCGCACTGAAGGGCGCCGGAATGCTGGTGGCCGAGAGACTTACGATTTCCGAGCTCCAGCAGGCCATTGCCTCCCGATATCGAGGCGTTCTGCATGAGCCGGAGATTACCGTCACGCTGAAGAGTTTTGATAAGCCGTACTTTCTCGCTTCCGGTGAGGTGGCCCGGCCTGGGAAATACGAATTGCGCGGAGACCTGACAGTAAATGAAGCGGTGGCGATCGCGGGCGGGTTCACGCCGCAGGCCCGGCATTCGCAGGTCGTGTTGTTTCGGCGGATCTCGGCGGATGTGGCCGAGTCGCACGTGATTGATGTGAAGAAGATGCTGGCGACCCGGGATCTGCGGGAGGACTGGCATCTGCGGCCGGGCGATTTTGTGTTCGTACCGCAAAGCCGGATCTCGAAGATCCGCAAGTATGTTCCGGCCAGCTCCATGAGCTGGTATATGAACCCCTTGCAGTTTTGAAGGAAAGGAGCTGCAGACCTCACCGATAGCAATACTGAAAATCTGGCGAGTTCCCCCAAGCCCGCCGATCGTGACCGCCTGCCACACCAGCCATGTCCGCGGGATTGATCCGAAATTCGTGCGCCACGCCCTCCCCCACTTTGCGCGAACTGGCAGCCACGCTGTTCGGGCGCTCCCGGCTGATGACCATTTCGTTTGTGGTCATCCTGCTCGGCGCGATGGTGTACGTGTTCGTCACCCCGCGGTATGAATCTCACTTCAAAATCCTGGTGCGGCGAGGACGGTCGGACCCCGTGGTTTCACCGCGGCCGGACAGCGCGGTGGATTTCACCCGGTCGGAAATCCCTGAAGAAGAGCTGAATTCTGAAGTCGAACTTCTGCGCGACGCGGACCTTCTGAAGCAGGTGGTGCAGATGGCCGAACTGGTTCCGGCGGGAACTGCTGAGTCAAAGCGGCCAGCCGAAGTGGAACGCGCGGCTCGCCAGCTGGCGCAACGCCTGAGCGTGGAGGCAGTGAAAAAGTCGAGCCTCATTCAAGTGGGCTATCGAGACACCGATCCGGGAAGAGCCGCCCGGATCCTGGCAACCCTCTCGGCGCTCTATGTGCGGATGCACACAAGCCTTCATCGGCCGTCGGGCGAAATGCAGTTCTTCGAGGAACAAACGGCGGAATCGGAGGAAAGGCTGCGTCAATCCGAAGCGCAGCTGGTGCACTTCACGAATACCCGGGGAGTGGCTTCGGCGGCACTGGAGCGCGATATTGCGCTGCAGAAGCTGGGAGAGGCGGAAGCGGGCTACCGGCAGATGGACCAGGATCGGGTGGAGAACGAGCGGAGAATCACGGCGTTGCGCGAGCAGATCGCGTCGTTTCCGTCCCGGTCGGTCACGGTGAAACGCTGGGCTGATAATCCTGAACTTCTGCAGAAGCTGAAGTCCCGCCTGCTGGAGTTGCTACTCAAGCGCACCGAACTCCTCACTCGTTATGAACCGTCTTACCGGCTAGTTCAGGAAGTGGACCTTCAAATCGAAGAAACCCGGGGAGCGATTGCCGCCGAAGGCCTCACGCCGGTGCGCGATGAGACCACGGACAAGGATCCCAACTACGAGTGGGCCCGCATGGAGTTGGAAAAGGCCCAAGTGCAATCGAGCAGCCTGGGTGCGCGCCAATCCGATGCGGTGACTCAGATTGCATCTCTCCGCAAGCTCGCCCAGCACATGCAGTCGGATTCGGTGGACCAGCAGGCTTTGATGAGAACGGCCAAAGCCGAAGAGGACAACTACCTCCTCTATCTGCGCAAGCGTGAAGAAGCTCGGATTGGAGATGCACTCGACGAGCGGCAGATCCTCAATGTGGCCGTTGTGGAACCGCCGGTCGCTCCGGCCCTGCCCGTGCATTCCGTGCTGCTCTATTTCGTGCTCGCCTTCGGCCTGGCCCTGGCGTTCAGCGTCGGGGCGGCTTTTACGGCCGAGTATTTCGACCCCACGATTCGGACGCCCAACCAGGCGCGCGGCCTGCTGCAGGTCCCCGTGCTGGCTTGGCTGCCGGAACGCACGTCGGGAGCGACCAGTCCTAACCTGTCCGCGATCGGACGATCCAAGGCGGTGGTTCAATGAGCACCCTTGTCTCCATCCTTGACGAAAGGCTGCGCGTTATAGAACAACCGCGCGTAGCTACGATCCCGGAGGAAGTGCGCACCGAATCAGTTTCGCGGGTGGCATCTCTGCGCGATGAGCAGATCCAGGCTCTGGTGGAGCAACTCTTCTTCGGGCCTGAGTCGGGAGCGGTGCGGTATGTCGGCTTTGCGGCCGCGGAACCTTCGACTGCGACCGCACAGCTCTGCTTCGAAGTCGCTCGTGCCCTGGCGAAGGAAGGCAGATATGACGTTGGGCTGGTCGATGCCAGCCCGGGCGGGGTCCCGCTGCAGACGCAACTGGACCTTGCGCCAACTCTGCGCGCAGACACTACGTGGCCCATCGCACCGCATCTCTGGCTGGTTCCGCGCCAGAGCTGGTTGCTTTCAAACGAAGAGCAGCGAATCCCGGAACCAAGTTTTTCGCGGCTGCGGGAACTTACCATGGAATTCGATTTTGCCATTCTGTGCTGTCCCTCCGTCATGGGGCTAACCACCCGAATTGGCCGCCGGTGCGACGGCCTGGTGCTGGTGCTGACGGCCAACAAAACCCGCCGGCTGGTGGCTGCCCAGATGAAAGATCTGTTACGGGCGAAACAGGTTCCTCTCCTCGGAACCGTCCTCACGGAGCGTCGCTTTCCGGTACCGGAAGCCCTCTATCGAAAACTGTGAACTTATGAACGATTTAACTGCACACGGATCATCGGTCGAACCCAGTGCCCCTCCGTCACAATATGCGCGCATGATCCCGGGCACGTCGGCCATCGCAGTGCACCGGACAGTTGCCGCGGCTGGCGGATCTTCAGGCCGCCGCGTGAGCGACAGGGAGATCTCCAAAACGCCGAGTCGGCCCTCCCAAGCGCGAACTCTTGCCCACCTCCTGTTGCCCCGGCCGATCGCAGATCCGTTCACCCTTTATCAGTTAGTAGTCGCAGATCTGATCGTCCTGATGATGGCGTGCGGGGTGCTCCTGCTTCTCTCTCCTTCTGGAGGCCTTCCCCAACCCTGCATGCCGATTTACGCCGTGCTGGTAACACTCTTCGGCTTCAGCGAGGGACTCTACCGGAGCGAGGAACCGCGCCTGGTCCGGATCGTGCCCATGTTGGCAAGGTCCGCTCTTTTTGCTATCGCGTTGGTTTTCGTCGCCGCACGGGGCGAAGTGCTGCCCTTGCCCGCGCTCACGGCACTGACGACCAGCCTCGCCGCCGTGCTGCTCTGGCGGTACCTGAGGCAACTGGCGGGGAAGCAGTGGGCACGGGATGAGAAGATGCGCAACGTTCTGATCGTCGGCGGCGGACCCGTCGCTCGTGCCGTGGCCCGGTCCCTGCGCAATGACCCTCTTCAGCACGCCCTCGTCCGGGGGTTCCTGGCTGACGATGTCCCACTTTCCCCGGCCGTATTAGGACGGATCGAGGACCTGGGCTGGCTCGCTCGGGCGGAATTCATTGATGAAGTCATTCTGGCCCTGCCGGATGAGCCCGAACGTACGCGAAAAGCTGCGGTCATCGCGTTGCGCAATCACTTGGACATTCGAGCGGTTCCCGACCTGCCCCAGGACTTCTGGCCCGATGCCGGCGTCGATCGCATCGGGGGGGTGCCCGTCGTCACCTTGCACCGCGAGCCCTTGCCGAGCGCCGCATTGTTTCTGAAGCGCCTGCTGGACGTCGCGGGTGCAGCGCTCGGTCTGGTGCTGGCGAGTCCGCTAATGGCGGTGGTCGCTCTGGTGATCCGGCTTGATTCACGCGGGCCGATCGTTTATTCGGCGGAGCGCGTGGGCGCCAAGGGGCGCCGCTTCCGCTGTTTCAAGTTCCGCTCGATGGTCACGGGTGCTGATCGCCACAAAGAGGAGTTGCGGGACCGCAACCAGAGGCAAGGCCCCACCTTTAAGATCGACGACGACCCCAGAATCACGCGCGTCGGACGGATCATCCGCCGCTATAGCCTGGATGAACTCCCGCAGCTCTGGAACGTGCTGCGTGGCGAGATGAGCCTGGTCGGTCCGCGCCCCCACCCGGTGGATGACGTCAACCACTACGAACTCCATCACTACCGTCGCCTCGATGTGAAGCCGGGAATCACTGGTCTCTGGCAGATTACGGCGCGCAATTGTCCGTCGTTTGATCTCAACATGCACCTGGATCTTACCTACATCGAAACCTGGAGTTTGCGGCTCGACCTCCGCATCCTCGCGAGCACGGTGCGCGTCCTGTTTGCGCCGGAAGGGGCCTGATCCCTTCCCATGAGCAGCCGGGTCACAAGTTGGGATGAGGCAGAAAACCCGCTATGGCTGGTCACTGGCTGGTTGCTTCGGCCTCTTTATCTCGGACTGGCTTTCCCGTCGCTTCTTTACGTGGCGGCGATGACGGTTTTCTTGTTTCGTCCGCCCGACCTTTACTGGTATTACGCGGATCGCATCGCATTCGGCGGGCTCGTATTTTTTGTCGTGCTGCGAACGATGGCGCTGCGAGAGAAGGTACCGTTCATTGCAGGCCTCAGCTTGCCCATGATCGGCCTGACGGCTCTGGCTGTGATGCGTGCGCTCCGCGAGCCGTTCGATGTCCAATCCTGGAGCATCATCGCCAGCAAGTTCATTGTTCCCTTCACTTTGTTTCACCTGGCCATCCTTGTTTTTCGAGGGGCATCAGAACGGCGCCATTGGGAAATCTTTGTCATCCTCGCGCTCGCGTATCTCGTGTTTACTGCGATCGCCTTCCTGCTGGACGCGCGTTCGTTGATCTTTCCACGATTCATTCTCGACGAGAGTATGGGTTTTCACCCGGAGCGCGCTCGGGGCCCGTTTCTGCAGGCGGTGGCCAACGGTGTCTCGCTCAACCTGCTCGGAATTCTGGCCGTAGCTTTCTCGGACAAGCGCAGGATAGCGGCCCTGTTGCTGTGGCTGGTTCTACCGCTGGCGGTGCTGGCCACCATGACGCGCGCGGTGTGGATCTCCTTTACCGTTTCTACCGTCATCCTGGGGTTCTGCCTGATCGAACGCCGCCTGCACCGCGTGTGCATCGCGCTGGCTATTGCGGGCCTGCTGGGCGGCTTGGCGATGGGAATGAGCAGCCGCTTCTGGAAGACGACGCTTTGGGATCGCACAAGCGAGCGGGGCCCGGTCGACGCTCGTGTGGCCGTGTACCACGCCGGCTGGGCCATGTTTCAGGAGCGGCCGCTCACCGGCTGGCCCGCCGGCGGCATGTACGATGAACTCGCGCGCCGCATGGAGGGCTACCATCTGCGCACCTTCTACGTCCATAACACTTACTTGGCCTTGCTGGTTGAGTTCGGCGTTCCGGGACTGGCAATTTACGCGCTGCTTTTCTTCAACCTCTTCCGCCTCTCCCGCGTGGTGCCGGGAGAAGCAGGCCCAGTCGCAGTGTTACGCAAGGTCTGGCCCATCCTTCTTACCGTTTACCTCTTCAACGCCTTCTTCGTGGACATGGCGTACCAGTTCGTGATCGGGCTCATGTTCACCGCTGCCGGCATGTTGTGCTCCTCGGAGGCCGCCGCATGACCACCGTCGCCTACATCGCAAACGAGTTTCCTTCCCCCGTCGAGCCGTATGTGCAGGATGAAATCGGCGAACTGCGCCAGCGCGGAGTACGCGTGATCTGCTGCAGCGGCAAAAGGGTCGCCCCGCGGGGACTCAGTGTCGCAGACCGCTCGTTCTGGGATGAAACGCGTTACTTCCAACCGCTGTCTGATGACGAACTGATGCGCGCCACGCGGCGCCTTGCCTCCGACCGCTCAGCGTTCTGGCAATTCCTGAAACCCATGCTTTGGGAATGCGGCGCTTCTCCCACCAAACGCCTGCGCGTTCTGGCTCACACGGTAATGGGCGCGGCCCTGGCGGAAGAGTTAGCACCGCTCGGCGTCGAGCACATCCACGCGCACCACGGATACTTCGCTTCCTGGATGGCGCGGGTGGCTGCGCGCATGCTCGGAATCGGTTTCAGCTTTACACTGCATGGCTCTGACCTGCTGCAGCGTGCCGATCTGATGGCCGCCAAACTGCGCGCATGCCAGTTCTGCGTCACGATATCCGATTTCAATCGCAACTACATCCTGAAGCGCTACTCGTCAACGCACGAATCGAAAGTAATTGTCCAACGACTCGGGGTGGATCGTGTCTTTCCCAGCCCGGTCCCCTCGGATCAACAGCAACGCCGGTTCTGTCTGCTCGCCGTCGGGCGGCTTCATCGCGTGAAGAATTACTCATTCCTGATTCAGGCCTGCGCCGCCCTTCGCGACGAGGGACTCGATGCGATCTGCTGGATTGTCGGAGAAGGCCCGGAACGATCGGCTCTCGAGCGCCAAATCAAGGCATTGCGCCTTCAGGAACGTGTTTACCTCATCGGCTACGTGCCCCCGGTTCATCTGTCCGGCTATTACCGTTACGCCGACCTCGTCGTGCTGACCAGCCTAAGCGAAGGAATCCCGGTGGTCTTGATGGAGGCGATGGCCCGCGAAAAACACGTGCTCGCGCCCGCTATCACCGGGATTCCGGAACTCGTCGAACACGGGCGTACGGGCTTTCTGTACGAACCTGGCTCCCAGAATGATTTCCTAAGCTCCGTGCGATCGATCCTGACGCAGAAAGCTTCGCTCGCACGAATCCCACGCGCCGCAGCCGCCCACGTCGCCTGTTTCTACAACCGTCAACGAAATCTCCGAAGCTTTGCGGACCAGTTCCTGGCCCGCATCGCGAAACCCGACACTGATCATGCGCATCCTTTATTGCAACAAATACGACTATCCGTTTAGCGGCACCGAATCATACCTGTTCGCGCTCATCCACCAGATGAATGAGCGCGGCCACACTACCGCCCTCTTCAGCATGGACCACGGCCGTCCCTCTGCCTTCGAAGGCCGCAGTTATCGCATTCCGTACCTTGACTTTAAGGACCGCAACGCTGGATTCCTGAAGAAGGCGCGCATGGCGGCGCACGCTCTTTACTCCCCTTCGGCGCACCGCGCAATGCGTGCCTGCCTCGACGACTATAGTCCCGATGTGGCCCACATTCGCGGAATCTACCACCACCTGTCGCCCTCGATCCTATGGGAACTAAAGCGACAGAGCGTCCCGGTAATTTATCACCTGAACGACTTCAAAATTCTCTGTCCGACGTACAACCTGGTAGCCGATGGCCAAGCCTGCGAGTCGTGCAGCGGGGGTGCGTTCTTCCATGCGCTCACGAAGGGTTGTTACGCCGGACCGCGCTATAGTGCCGCCGTCCTCGCCGCCGAAGCCTACTTGCACAAATGGTTGCGAACCTATGAACGCTGCGTGGACCTATTCCTGGCCCCCAGCGAGTTCGTGCGCGACAAATTGATCGCCGCCGGATATCCCAAGGAGCGCATCGAGGTGCTGCCGCACTTCCAGACTCTGCCCGCGGAAGACCAGCTCATGCCCGATGAGGGATATGTGCTTTACTTCGGACGGCTCTCGCCGGAGAAGGGCGTGTACGAGCTTCTGCGCGCGATGGTGCGTTTGCCGCACATTCCTCTGGTGATCGCGGGCGATGGCCCTGAACGTGGCCGACTGGAGTCGCTGGCGCGCGAATTGAACCTGAAAAACGTTTTGTTCGCGGGCCTGGTCCACGGCGCGCAACTGGAGCAACTGATCGGTGGGTGCACCTTTTCGGTGTTCCCATCGCACGCCTATGAAACCATGGGAAAGTCCATTCTCGAGTCGTATGCCTGGGGACGCCCAGTAGTCGCCTCGGACCTTGGCTCGCGCCGCGAACTGGTGGTCCACGGGGCCACAGGATTGCTTTATCGGCCGGGAGATCGTGCAGAACTCGCGCACTCCATAGGTTTCCTTTTCGATCGGAATGACGTGGTGGCGAAAATGGGCGATGGGGCCCGCCGCCGGCTGCGGGAAAAGCACGATCCGGCCCGGCACATGGATGCACTGCTTGGAATCTACTCGCGACTGGCGTCGCACCCAAAGACTGTGAGCATCCCCGTAAGCGCCCGCTTCTCGCGAACAGAAAAACACCTTCGCGTCGCCTTCATCGGGGGACGGGGCGTAGTCTCCAAGTACAGCGGCATCGAGTCCTATTACGAGCAGGTGGGGCAGGAACTGGCACGCCTCGGACACGAAGTCACCGTCTATTGCCGGAGTTACTTCACTCCTCCGATGAGCGAACACAACGGTATGCGCGTGCGCCGCCTGCCTACCCTCCGCTCGAAACACCTGGAAACTGTGGTGCACACTCTGCTGAGCACGTTGGACGCTATGTTTTCAAACTACGACGTCGTCCACTACCACTGCCTGGGGCCGGCACTGTTTTCTTTCTTCCCGCGGCTGGCTGGCAAGAAAACGGTCGTCACCGTGCAAGGTCTCGACTGGCAACGCCGCAAATGGGGCTGGATCGCATCTCATATCCTTCGGCTGGGAGAAGCGGCGGCCGTGGCTCTGCCCAACGTCACCATGGTCGTCTCCCACACGCTGCAGCAGTATTATTGGCAACGGTACCAGCGACAGACTACGTATATCCCGAACGGCGCTGATCAGGTCCGGCGCTGCACACCTCGGCAATTGACCAAGTGGCACCTGCGGCCGGATAACTACGTTCTGTTCCTCGGAAGATTTTCGCCGGAAAAGAACTGTCATCTCTTGATCGACGCCTTTGAGCATATCCGGACGGACATGAAGCTGGTGCTGGCCGGCGGATCGAGCCACTCCGACGCATACGCGGAAAGCTTGCGGCGCCATCAGTCTGAGCAGGTCCGCTTTTTGCCTTGGACTTCGGGAGCGGATCTGGAAGAACTGCTCTCCCATGCCGCCCTGTTCGTGCTTCCCTCGGACCTGGAAGGCCTGTCCCTGGCTCTTCTGGATGCCATGGCCGCCGGCGTCTGCGTCCTGACCAGCGACATTCCTGAGAACAATGAGGTGGTCGCGGGCACTGGGTTCACCTTCCATCGCGGCGACCAGGCCGATCTGGAGCGCATGCTCGATCTGCTGGTCCGAAATCCTGAACTTCGGCGCCGCTCCGCAAGCCACTCTCAAAAGCGCATCCAGAGCGAATATGCCTGGCCTGCCATCGCGCGAGCCATCGAAAAGTCTTACTACGAACTGCTTGGCTGGGATCCTCAGGAGGTTGCTGAGCAGTCTGCCGGCTGCGAACCCCCAAACGAACCTGTGCCCCTGAGTCAGGCTCCTCTCATCTAACCCAAGGTCGTAGCCCTCTGTAGGAGACGAGAAAAAATCTGCATCCGCCGTCCGCTCCATGGAATCCAATTGTTACCAGATAAGAATTATTATCGTTTACGAATGTCTACTGTTCAGGAATTCCGCGAGACTTGCCATCGTCACGGACTGGCGGCCACCCACCAGCGTCAGGTAATTTTTGAGGCGGTGATGGCCCTGCACGGGCACCCCAGTCCTGAGGCAGTCTTCGAAAAAGTTCAGAAGAAAATCCCTTCGATTTCTCTCGCTACGGTTTACAAGAATATTCGAACATTTCTGGATAGTGGCATCCTCCGGGAAGTCAGCGTACACCACGGCTCGCTCCGGGTGGAGGCGAATCACAGACCGCATCACCATTTTGTGTGTACAAATTGCAAGACGATCCTGGATCTTCCGGAGGAGGAGTTCGGCCCCGTCCAGCTCCGTCATAAACTGCCGCGGGGATTCCAGGTGCAGAAATTTGTCGTGGATGTCGTCGGGCTCTGCCCGAAGTGCTCCACGCAGCGTAAGTCATTTTCGAAAGAAAACCAGGAGAAGCAGCCATGCTAGCTGTAGGTGAAAAATTTCCCTCGTACTCGCTGACGGCCACCGTCAGCACCGACAATAGTGACAAAGCCTTCAAAACCATTACCGATCTCGATTACGCCGGCAAGTGGAAGGTGTACTTCTTCTGGCCCAAGGATTTCACGTTCGTTTGTCCGACCGAAATCGCGGCCTTCGGGAAAATGAATAAGGAGTTTCTCGATCGCGACGCGCAGATCCTGGGCGGCAGCACCGACTCGGAATTTGTGCATCGCGCCTGGCGCGTTCATCACGAGGACCTGAAGAATCTGCCCTTCCCGATGCTGTCCGATATCAAGCACGATCTCTGCCACTCGCTCGGTATCCTCGATGCTAATGCGGGCGTCGCGCAACGGGCCACCTTCATTGTCGATCCCGAGGGCATCATCCGCTTCGTGATGGTGACCGACCTTTCCGTCGGACGCAACCCGCAGGAAGTTCTACGCGTACTCGACGCGCTGCAAACCGACGAACTCTGCCCATGCAACTGGAAGAAGGGCGAGGCGACCTTAACCGTTTAGTCCACTGGCAGAACCGGGTGCCCCACACATCGCGCCCTTTGCGATGTGTGGGTTCGCGCTCAGGGCCAAGACCGGACGCTGCGTTCCGAATTCAATTGCGCCGGTCAAATTTCATTCGAGGATTTATGACTCTCAACGAACTTCTGGATACTGTCCCCGCCTACGCCAAAGACTTGAAGCTGAATCTGTCGACCCTGGTGCAACAGCAGGAACTGAACGAGCAGCAAATCTGGGGAACACTGGTGGCCTCCGCCGTGGCGTCGCGCAATCCGCAGCTGATTCAGTCGGTGCTCGCGGAAGCCGTTTCCCATCTTTCGCCGCAAGCTCTCGAAGCAGCCAAGGGTGCTGCCGCCGTCATGGGCATGAACAATATCTACTACCGCTTTCAGCACCTGACGAAGAACGAGAAATACGCAACCCTGCCGGCCCGCCTGCGGATGAACGTAATGCGCACGCACGGCATCGATCCGGTGGACTTCGAGCTCTGGTGCACGGCCGTGTCCGCCATCAACGGCTGCGGGGCCTGCATCGATTCGCATGAGCAGGTGCTGCGTAACAAAGGTATGACGGAAGAGGCAATCCTCGCGGCCGTCCGCCTGGCGTCGGTGGTGCACGGCCTGGCAACCGTGTTCGACACCGAAGCGGTTGCCGCCACGCAGCCGGTAAGTGCCTGACGGCAGCGAGTCCTAGAGCTGCTATCGAGTTGCTGGAAGCAGGAATCAAGAACGGGAGGAGTCCGTTTCATCCGCTGCGAAAAACAAAAGTTTTTGGGTGGAGCAGCGCTTCAGCGCTGCAGTAAGCCGCTTGTTTTCAACTGGGGCTTCAGCCCCTGAGGCCGCAATCCGCTCGAGTGTCAGTTCAGCCTGAATTCGACGGCTATCGTCGTTTCGATTTCCGACGGTTTGCCGTCGGCCTGATACGGCTCGAATTTCCACAACTGCACGGCGTCGGCCGCAGACTGAGCGAGCAGATCCGCTCCGCTAATTGCGCGCACCCGTCGGACCGTTCCATCTGCGCCGATCACCGCGTCCAGAACGACCATCCCCTGTTTTCCGGCCAAGCGGGCTGCTTCCGGATAAACCGGATTTTCCTTGTACACAATCCGCCTCTCCATGATCTCCGGAGAAACTCTCAGCCGCGATCCCGGCGCAGCCGCAAAAGACGCCTGCGCCTCAAGCTCGTTCCAGGACCTCTGCCACTGCCACCAGGCAAGACCGGTGAGTGACACCGTAAGCGCCGCGAGAGCGTAGAAGCGGCGCAGCCGCACCCGAATCCGGCGAACGCGCCGTTCGGTGACTGTGGCGGCGGGTGCAATTGCGGTGACCGGGTCGGCCTTCGGCGCGTCGCTCTTTTCCGAACCTTGCGCGTGCTTTGCAGCGGAGCGGTACAACCAGTAGCGGATCATTTCCTGCTGCTCCATCGGCAAGCCCACAAACTGAAGTCCGAAACGTAGCTGCTTCTGGTAGCGCACCAGGGCTCGTGCCCGCACTGGCACGCCCACGTCCGGAAGCCGCAACTCCACGGCGATCTGCTGATCCGGAACTAACTCTCCGGCGATGATGGCGCCTACACCTGTCTCACTGAGATCGGTGCAGCGGCCAGGCAGATTTTCAGGAATTCCGGATCGCAGCGCGATCACATCCAGTGGAACATGAACGGGTTGCCGAGGAAACGCTCGTCGCTGGGTCGTTTCCAGCGCCGGCAAGGGAGCTGCACTCATCAGACTGCCTCCGCAGGATGGAACACTTCCGGTCGTGCGGCCGGACTCAACGACGAACACGGCGCTTCATCACAATGGTTCCGAAGAGTATAACGGAAATGCGGGAATAGTTTTCCTCAGAAACGAACATTCCGCTCATGATTCACATCCGACCGCACGACAGCGTTTTCATTCTGACCGGGTCAGGCATCAGTGCCGAGAGTGGCATCCCCACCTTTCGTGGGACGGGTGGCCTGTGGCGCAACTATCGCATCGAAGAAGTCGCTTCACCTCATGCCTGGGCGCGAGATCCAGTGCTGGTCTGGGATTTCTACTCCATGCGCCGGTCCGTTGCGGCCGCCGCCAAGCCTAATCCCGGGCATCTCGCGCTCGCCGATCTGGAGAGGAAGCTCGCGGACCGCTTGTTCCTCTGCACCCAGAACGTGGACAACCTTCACGAGCGAGCGGGATCCAGCCGGGTTCTTCACATGCACGGCGAGCTTTTCAAGAGCCGCTGCGACACTTGCCGGCGACCGCCGTTCCACGATGACTCCTGCTACGAGACTCCAGCGGAGATACCGCGCTGCGAATGCGGAGGCAAAATCCGCCCGCATATCTGCTGGTTCGGTGAAGTGCCCTTCGAACTGGACCGTGTCTTTGCGGCCTTGCGTCATTGCACTGTATTCGCGGCCGTGGGAACGTCCGGGGTGGTGGAGCCGGCCGCCAGCTTCGTTGCCCATGTCCGCGGACGCGCACGCACCTACTACGTCGGTCCGGAAGAGCCCGCTAATGCCTCCGAGTTTGACCAGTGCTTTCGGGCTGAAGCAGGAAAGATCCTGCCGGCGCTGTTCGTGATTGACTGACTCCATCTACTCCAGGTCGCGCCAGTTCAGCCCCGCCCCGAGTTCCACCAGCAGGGGCACTTCGAGAGGATGCACGTTTTCCATATGTTGCCGGACCAGCGACTTCATCATGTCCACCTCGGCTTCCGGCACCTCGAACACAAGCTCATCGTGGACCTGTAGCGTCATGCGCGACTTGAGCTCCCGCCTGCGAATCTCCTCGTCGATCCGGATCATCGCCAGCTTGATCAGGTCCGCGGCCGTCCCCTGCAGTGGAGTATTCACCGCGGTGCGCTCCGCAAAACCGCGCAGGTTCACGTTCTTGCTGTTGATATCAGGAATGGGACGAACCCGGCCAAACAGCGTCTTCACGTTCTGATCACGCCGCGCCTGCTCGAGCGTCGCATCAATAAACGCCCGCACGCCGGCATATCTTTCAAAATAAGCATCGATGAATTTCCTCGCCTCGCCCGGCTCGATGCCCAACTGCTGCGAAAGCCCGAACGCCGACAAACCGTAAACAATGCCGAAGTTCACCACCTTCGCTTGGCGCCGGTGGTCGGGCGTAACCATTAAGGGCGGCACACCAAACACTTGCGACGCAGTCAGCGTATGGATGTCGTCGCCCCGCCGGAACGCTTCCAATAGCAGCTTGTCTTTGGAAAAATGTGCCAGCAGCCGCAGCTCAATCTGCGAATAGTCCGCCGCCAGCAGCACATGTCCAGGCTCCGCGATGAACGCCGCGCGAATTTCCCGCCCCAGTTCCGTTCGAATCGGAATGTTCTGCAGATTCGGATTCGCCGATGATAACCGCCCCGTTGCCGTCCCCGTCTGCCCGAACGTGGTGTGCACGCGGCCGCTCTGGCTGCGAATGAGTGCCGGCAAGGCGTCTACATAGGTGGATTTCAGCTTCGTCAGCTGGCGATATTCCAGCACCAGCCGCGGAACTTCGTGCTCTTCGGCCAGCCCTTCCAGCACATCGACCGCCGTCGAAATCTTCTTTCCCTTGCCGTATTTCACGGGCATGGGCAAGCCCATTTTGTTAAAGAGCACATCACCCAGTTGTTTTGGCGAATTGATGTTGAATTCGAGCCCGCAACGCTGATAGATGTCCTGCGCCTTCGCCTCCGCCGCGCGCTGCAATTTCTCCGACATCTGTGCCAAGGCCGCCGTGTCAATTTTCACGCCCGCATCTTCCATCCGAGCCAGCACCGGCACGAGCGGAGCATCGATGGTTTCATACACCGATGTCAGGCCCTGCTCCTCCACATCGTTGCGCAAGGCGGTCGCGAGCCTCCCGGTCACGTCGGCCGCTTCCGCCAGATTGCCGCTTAGCTTCAGATTGAATCTGCGCAGCGCGACTTCGGGGAGCGATTGCGACGAGTACGTTGGATTGAGCAAGTAGGAATACAACATCGGGTCGTGCCGCACTCCGGCCAGCGCGATTCCCCGAACAGAAAAATCGTGCAGCGCCGATTTCCAGTCATGAATCGCCTTCGGCGTTGCCGCATCTTCGAGCAGGCTTTTCACGCGATCTGCGAGCGCCGCCTCCTGCAGGACTAGAGTTGCTGCCGAACCGGGCCCAATCGAAATCGCGATCGGTCCCAGCCCTGCCGCGCTTTGACCCTCCTCGGCCGCCTCCTGCAGAGGCAGAAGTCCAGTCTGCGCCGGTTGCGACTCCTCGTCGTCTTCTTCAACACGCTCGGCGTGCTCGGCGGGAATCGCAATCGCAACCCAAGCCCCACTCCGCCCTCCCATGTACTCGTTGAATTCGGACACCGACCGGATCTCGCGGTATTCTCCTTCCTTCACTTCGACAACCGGCAGAATTTCCTTCAAGAGCGAAGTAAACTCAAGCTCGGTGAACAGCGCGCGCAACGCATCCACATCCGGCTCGCCCACTTTCATCGCCGCCACATCCAGCTCGACCGGAACGTTGCTATCAATCGTCGCCAACTGCTTGCTCGCCAGAATTGTGTCGCGATTGTTCTGCAGCGACTCGCGATACGTCTTCTTCTCCACCTCCGCCGCGCGCTCCAGTGCCTGCTCGACGCTGCCGAAGCGCTGGATGATCTCGACCGATCCCTTGTCTCCAATGCCCGGCGCCCCCGGAATGTTGTCGACGGCGTCGCCGCGCAACGCCATCACGTCGACCACCTGCTCCGGAGGTACGCCCAGAATCTCCCTGACCTTCGCTGCATCGCAAATCAGGTTGTCCTTCGGCGGATTCAGCACCTGCACCTTGTCGTTGACCAGCTGCAGCATGTCCTTGTCGCTCGATACCACGAACACCGGATGCGATTCCGCAGCTGCTTTCCGCGCCAGCGTCCCGATCAGATCGTCAGCCTCGTAGCCTTCCATCCCCAGAATCGGAATGCGATATCCTTCGAGCGCCTGCCGGATATACGGAATCTGTTGCGCCAGATCGGGCGGCATCTCGGCGCGATTCGCCTTGTAGCCGCCGTACTCCACTTCTTTGAATGTCTGCGTTTTGATGTCGAACTTGCGGATGGTGGTGATGGCCTCGGCCTGTTGATCGCGGAACGTAGGTGCGCCCACGTCGAACACGGCAGCCAGATACTCCGGTGAGAAGTCGTCTCGCAGTTTGCGCAGCATGTTCACGAAAACGTAAGTAGCCGCGGTCGGAACCCCCGTCTTGGTCGACATCGCCCGCTGGCGCGCCATCGCGTGATAGGCGCGGAAAATAAACGACATCGCATCAATCAGGAAGATGCGGCCCTTCCCCGAGGTGGGAGCCCGGTGCAGTTTCGGACTGCCCGCCGGAGACGGTTCTTTAGGCTCAGCGGAAGGGTTCAACGAAGATTTCTTTTTAGGAGGCACCGCGCCAAGTTTATCAGGCAGACGCAGCGCCGGCGCCCCGCCGGCTTTCCGATCATCCTCCTAAATGCCAAGCGCCAAATGCCGAGTGCCAACCGCCCGCCACCCGCGTATGATATGGAGTTTTCGGCCTCGCCCCGCCGAGTGCTGACTGCTGAGTGCTGAATGCTGCCTTTCAAGCTCGTCTACAGCGACGACTACTTCCTGCCCATCGGCTCCCACGTCTTCCCCGCCGAAAAGTACAAGCGCATTCATGACCGCCTGCTCGCGGACAATGTTGCTGCGGCTTCCGACTTCGTCTCGCCTCGCCCCGCGACCGATCAGGACGTCTTACTGGTCCACACGCCCCAATATGTCACGAAGCTGAAGACCGGCACGCTCAGCGCCCGTGAAGAACTGGAGATGGAAGTGCCCTACTCGCCGGAGTTGGTGCGCGCCTTCTGGCTGGCCGCGGGCGGCTCCATTCTGGCTGCCGAACACGCACTCAACGACGGCGTCGCCCTCAGCATCGGCGGTGGGTTCCACCATGCCTTCCCCGACCACGGCGAAGGTTTCTGCATGATCCACGATGTCGCCATTGCCATCCGTCGCATGCAGCGTGACGAGAAAATTCGCACTGCGATGACGGTCGATTGCGACGTCCACCAGGGCAACGGCACGGCGGTGATCTTTTCTGGCCCGCCGTGCTACGGCAACCGGCTGACGTTGGGTACGGCGGACCCTCCTGGCCCAGCGCATCAGACCAGGGTGCACAAACAGACCAGCGATGTTTTTACGATCTCGCTCCACCAGGAGAACAACTACCCGGCGTTTAAACCCCCTTCGTCGCTTGACCTGAATTTGCCCGACGGGATCGAGGACGCCGACTATCTGGCGTGCCTCGGCAACGCCCTCAGTTTGGGATTGAGCAAGCTCAAGCCGGAACTCATCTGTTACGTGGCCGGAGCTGACCCTTACCGCGAAGATCAGCTCGGGGGATTGTCGTTGACGATTGAAGGATTGAAGCAGCGCGATGCACTCCTGTTCCAAATCGCCAAGGGCGAGGGCATTCCCGTGATGGTCACCCTCGCCGGCGGATACGCCCACAAACTCGAAGATACGGTCACCATCCACTGCAACACAATCGCGGCGGCGAAGGAAATATTTGGAGTGCGGTGAGCAGTTCTTGCGCCGCCGGGCTTATGAACACAACACCGGGTGCCACCTACATCTCCCTCTTGGGAACTTGGCTCACCATCGCAGCCGCACCGAAAGCCGTGTGGCGCGTACACTCCTGTCCGCGTGTCGATCCCACCGCGAGCTCAAGGTTCACAAAAATCCCAACCGGGACAGAATCGCACCTTTCGAAAAGCACGACTCGAAGGTGGGACACCGGGCTGGTTGACAATAGTGTCCCAGAGGACTAGCGTCGAAAGCAGTGAGGTGGTTCCCACCTCTTTCAGGTTCCCTGAACTAAGTCAGCCCATCTGAAGTTCTCTCCTCTTAGCGACAACAACCTTTAGGAGGTTGATATGTTTGCACGCAACGTCTCTTTTCGCCTGAAATCGAACATGCTTTCTGATTACACCCGGACCTTTGAGAACGAAATTCTGCCTTTACTTCGCAAGCAGAAGGGCTTCCAGGACGAAATCACATTCTCAAATCCCGGCAGCCAGGATGCGATTGCCATCAGTCTGTGGGACAGCAAAGCCAATGCAGAAGCTTACAACACCAATACCTACCCAGAAGTGTTGAAAACCCTTGCAAGAATGATCGATGGAACGCCCAAGGTTCAGACGTTTGAAGCCGTCACCTCGACCTTCCATAAGGTCGCGGTAGCAGCGTAGGGGATCGTCCGCCATACGGGCGGCCTCCTTATAGAAGGCCGGGTTCCTCATCCTTGCGCGTTCTGTGCGCAAGGGTGGGATTCCTCGGACATCTCCCTCTGCCTTGTTTTTGGGTGGCGCAGCGCTTCAGCGCTGCGCTATTCGGCTAGCTTTCATCGTCGGCTTTAGCCGCTGCGGTCGGACTTTCCGCTCTTGAAGCGTTGGCCCACAAATTTGTGGGGACGGGCGCCCTCGCCCGTCCAAGCCGAGCGAAGCTCGGCAGCTGCCAGCGTTCGCATCAACTCTGGATTCGCTATAGCGCTGCCGAAACATCCACGGATTTACGTGTAGCGCGGACACTCCTGTCCGCGTGTCGATCCCATCCGCCAACTCATAGTTCGCAAAATCCCAGCCGGGACAGGAACGTGGAATCCCACCTTTCGAAAGGCGCAAGAGGTCGGGCACCTCCGGCTGAGACCGTGCGGACAAGAACCGTCTGATGGTGAGGGATACCCGCCATCAGCTAAGTAATCCCGCCCCCTTTAGGCGTTGTCTGATTTTTTCGCCGGCCTCTACAACATCCTTTCGAAATGACAGGTACACGATTCCGAGGATGTCCGAAGGAATTTCCACTTGGCCTTTGTGCAGTATTACCACTCGATCTCGGCCCAACCTAGCCATGAACCACCCTAACTCCATGATGACGTTTTGACGGGCGCGCCAAGCTCGCTCAATTCTGTCGCTCTCCGGGATCGGATCGTCGGGTGTGAACAGCACGAATGCAAAGCTGCACTGAGCGGCGTAATGCTCAAACTTTTCGATAATCGTCTTGCCGAGATCATCCTGCTCGTGAAGAATGACGGGTTCTAAGCCCAGTTCTCGCAGGTAATTCTTGAGCTCCCACTTCTTTGCTTCATCGTGTCCATGCACAATGAATACCTTCTTGCCGGGCACAGTTTCGGCCATCCGGGTCGGTGAAGTTTGTTTGACCTCCATAGCGTCTGAGCCTCCTTTCTCCCCATCAGAAAGTAATTGCTCCTCAAGGTAATCGTACATCCGTGATGCCGCATTCTTCGCTACCCGAAATCCCTCTTGGTCAGTTTCGCCCACAAATCCGCCGAGGTATTTATTGATGTCTGCTATCTCCCACGACCACGGGATTCTCTTCCCATAGTTCATGAGTGAAAAGGCGCGATCCGCCCAGTCCTTATACTCAAGTACGCTGGGCCTCGGAGAACGCCTCCCCAAGTCTTCGAATTCCCGTAGGCGCTTCCTAATCAGTTCTCTGGTTTTTTCATCCACTCTGGAGTATTGCCTCGCTAGATATCGGGACGGCCGACCTGCTCTTCGCGTGAAGTATAACTCTGGAGACATGTCCGCGGCCCCATCCTTGCGTCGCGTGGCGCGGACACTCCTGTCCGCGTGCCGATCCCGCCCGCCAGTTCAAAGTTCACGAAATCCCAAGAGGGACAGGGACGTGGAATCCCACCTTTTGAAAACCGCGAAAGGAGGAGGACTCGGCTT